>CAYWLE010000033.1:0-10435 GCA_964458825.1 uncultured Oscillospiraceae bacterium
GCAGGCTATATGATGGTTATCTACATCTCCGGCCTGCAATCCATCCCGGACGACCTGATCGAGGCCGCCTCCATCGATGGCGCCACCTCGCTGCAAACCCTCTTCAAAATCAAGATACCCATGGTCATGCCCAGCATCACCATCTGCACCTTCCTGACGCTCACCAACTCCTTCAAGCTCTTCGACCAGAACCTTGCCCTGCTCAGCACGGAATCCAGCGGCAGGCTCAAGCTGCTGGCGCTGGATATCTATGAAACCTTCTATGGCCGCAATGGCTGGGAGGGCGCTGGTCAGGCAAAGGCCGTGATCTTCACCATCATCGTCGCCGTCCTCGCCATTGCGCAGATGCGGCTCACCAATCGCAAGGAGGTGCAGCAGTAATGAAAGCTAAGCGCAAGGGTGGCTGGATCCTTTCCATCATTCTGACTCTGGTATCCATCGCATATATCTATCCGCTGCTGGTCGTCGCCATCAATTCCTTCAAGAAAAAGGCGTTCATCAGCCGCTACCCCTTCACCCTGCCGGATGCAAAGTCCTTCGCATCTTGGGAGAACTATACCAACGGTCTGAAGAAGATCAATTTCTTCGATTCCTTCCTCAATAGCGTGGTTATCACCGTGCTCTCCGTGGTGTTGATCCTGCTGTGTACCTCCATGTGCGCGTGGTTCATCAGCCGCGTAAAGAGCAGGTTCAGCAAGGTGGTATATTACCTCTGCGTGTTCTCCATGATCGTGCCCTTCCAGATGGTCATGTTCACCCTGTCCAAGACGGCGGACTTCCTCAAGCTGAACACCCCCCTCACCATCCCGATCATCTATCTCGGCTTCGGCGCGGGTCTGGCTGTGTTCATGTTCTGCGGCTATATGAAGTCCTGCCCCATCGAAATTGAGGAGAGCGCCATGGTGGATGGCTGCACGCCGCTGCGTACCTTCTTCTCCATCGTGATGCCCATCCTCCAGCCCACCTATGTAACCACCGCCATTCTGGAAACCATGTGGATCTGGAATGACTATCTGCTGCCCTACCTCGTGCTTGACCTGCGCAAGTATAAAACCATTCCCATCGCCATCCAGTATCTCAAGGGCGGCTATGGCTCCGTGGATATGGGCGCTATGATGGCCATGCTCATGCTGTCCATACTGCCCATCGTCATCCTCTATATCTGCCTGCAAAAGTATATCATCAAGGGTATCGTTGCAGGCGCGGTCAAGGGCTAAATTATTGCTCCTATCCAAACCCAACCGGTCTTCTTTGGTCGGTTGGGTTTTTGTTTGCGAACCTTGGCGGTGCTTTGTCGCGGGATATTTCCGCCTCCCCTGCCATAGGATAAAGCATCATTTGCTTGGCGGGAGGGATTTCCATGCAGCCAATGCTGGCGATCATGGCGCGACAGGAGGGTCTTTTATATATCAACGGCGGCTTCTGCGGCGAGCTTGGCGCAGAACGGGCGCTGTACCGACCCGTGAACCCCTTCGGCGCGCTCTATCTGGATTATCGCCCGCTGACCGACGCCCATCGACCCATGGCGCGCAGGCTGGTGTTCTCCGGCGGCAGCGTGCTGCGGGAATCGGCGGAGAGCGCTGCGGGCATAAGCCTCGTCCTCTGGCCGGGCGGCGTGGTTGAGCTGGAACTGGAGCCAGAGCCATGGCAGCAGCCAAGCCAGACCTTCACCCTCGGCGGCAGGCAATTCATGCTGGAGGGCAGCGCGGAACCACGCCTCTATTGCGAGGGAGCGCTCCTTGGCAGCCTGCCCGCCGGAGCAGCCAAGCCAGAGCTGCATAAGCTGCGTGAAACCAGCCTGCTGCTGGGAAGCTGTCGGGACGGCATGTACCTGATGACGCTAAGCCCCGAAATGCAGGCAACAGGCTTCCTCATGGCGCGGCGCATCACGCTGGAGGCTGGCGATCAGGCGCTCAGCCTGCTGGAGCCGGGCGACCTTGTAGGGCATGCCGCGCAGGAGCGCTGGCTGCTGAACAAGAGCGGGCTGACCCTGCTCTCCTCCCAGCCTGCGTGGGTCGATGGTTCGCCGCGCCTGCCCTATACCCCGGAGGATACCGCCATTGCCGCCGTCGAAGCCAGCCTTGCCGGGCTGATGGAGGAGGCGGAGAGCTACCTTGCCCCCGCCCTGCTGGGCAGCCACCCGCTGGATCACCTCGCCGAGGTTTGCGATCTCTGCGTGCCCATGCGGTATGCCGTGCCGGGCGCACGCGGCTGCGTGGGGCTTTTGCAGCTGGAGGGAGCAAGCATGGCGCGGGTACGTCCCCTTTATTACCATGCCATCCCCTCCGGCGGCGCAGCTCCCTACCTGCTCGATGAACTCAGCTTCGATTGACCAACCAGCCAAAAAAGGATCGCAGCCTTGCGATCCTTTTGCTATTCTATTTTATATCATGCTGCTGGGTTCTCCACCACGCCTGCAAAGCATATCACACCGGTCTGCGCATCTGTCAGCGCCAGCACGAAGGGGCGGTCAAGCCGCATCGCCACGGGCTCGTCCTGCATGCCGGGCATGGCCATCATGGGCATCACGATCACCGTGGCTGCCGCCGCCTTGGTTCCCGCCTCGTCCAGCTGCACGCGAACCTTCTGCATCACCTCGTCCATATAGAGAGGCATGTTGGATATGCCGGAGAAATCCGCCGCCGTGGAAAAGGGCAGGCTCAGCCCGAGGCTCACAAGCGCATCCTTCAGGGTGACGGAAATCTCCATATCCAGCTTCGGCATGGCAAGCTCCACCTTGGTATCTGCCGCATCGCTCCAAAGATAGCGGCTGCCCTCCTGCGCAAGCCTTTCCAGCAGCTCCGCCATCTGCATGCCCTCGGCGTCCTCCGAGGCGGGCAGGGCAAGCCACATTTCAAGGCTGCTATCTGCATAGGGCAGGCAGATGATCTGCACGCCGTCCTTCTCGGCATAGCGGAAGCGGTCGGTCTGGTGCATCATCTGCACGTTCACATCGCCGTTGAACGTGTGAAAAGCTTCCTCCATGGTGCCGCTCTCCGCAAAGGGATTAACCCAGTCAGCCTCCATGGCGAGGGCGTTGATCAGCAGCATGCCGACGTCCGCCTTGGGCTCCTCGCCCAGCAGCTGGTCGATCAAACCATTGGTTTTCTCTGCAACCCAGCCATTTACCCTTTCCGCCGTCTGACCATCGATCCCAAACCATTCCGCAGCATATTTTTCATTCAGCGCGGCGATGAAATCCTGCTCCAGCGGCAGATTATCGGCGGTGAAGACCGCATTTGCAGAAATCACACCCTCGGGAACCAGACCGGCGGGGTCAATATCCGCCGTGCCGAGGGCGGCGATCAGCTGCTCCAGCGTCTCTCCCCGGGCGCCCTCCTGCGCCATGCCCAGCGCGATGGCGAGGCTGCCGGGGGAAAGCACGCAGTTTTCTCCGGCCACATAGAGCTTGTTCAGCAGCTCAAAGCCCATCAGCTCGCCTGCGGCAGGGGCTTGGTTAAGCAATGGCGCTTCCTCGGCGCAGGCAACGCCCAGCAGCAGAACCATGGCAAGCAATATGGAAATCAGTTTCTTCATGTTTTTCATTCAAAAATGTCGCTCCTTTGCTGTACTGATTATCAGACGCAGAGGAGCGGCATTTTGTTCCTGAAATGTATTTTTTAATGCGATTGGAAGACCCAGCGGCTCAGCCGTGGATACGCCTGTCAATCTCCCGCACGTCGGCAATGAACCTGCCGGCATCCGCCGCGCCAAAGAGCGCGCTTCCGGCAACCATCATGCTCATGCCGTTTTCAATGAAGGGCACGCAGGTCTGCGTGTTCAGTCCACCGTCCACCTCGATCAGCGCATCGCAGCCAGCCTCATCCAGCATGCGGCGGATCTCGCCAACCTTCTTGATCGTGGCGGGAATCATCTTCTGACCGCCGAAGCCGGGGTTCACGCTCATCACCAGCGCAAGGTCAAAATCACCCAGCACATAGCGCAGGCATTCCGGGCTGGTTGCCGGGTTCAGCGCCACGCCAGCCAGCGCGCCCGCGCTGCGGATCTGCTGCAAGGCACGGTGCAGGTGGTTGGTTGCCTCGGCATGCACGGTCACGATCCTCGCGCCCGCATCCACAAATTCGCCTATGTACTTCTCAGGGTTGGATATCATCAGGTGGGCGTCTATGGGCAGCGAGCACTTCGCCGCATGCTTGAGTATGCCCTGACCAAAGGAGATGTTCGGCACGAAATGACCGTCCATCACGTCGTAATGCAGGTAATCCGCACCTGCGGCAGCCATGCGCTCGATATCCTCGCCCAGCCTCAGAAAGTCCGCTGAAAGCATGGACGGTGCAATCTTAATCATATCTTTCCCTCCATCTGATCTTCATATCGTTCAATAGCTCCACATAGCGCCCGTGGCGACCCGCGTCTATCTCGCCGCTCTCAACCGCCGCCAGCACGGCGCACTTGGGCTCGGTGGCGTGGTAGCAGGGCTGAAAATAGCACTTGCCAACGCAGGGTTCAAATTCAGGATAGCTCTCCTGAAGCTCCACGGGTTCAAAAAGCTCGCCATCCAGCAGGCTGAAGCCCGGCGTATCCAGCACCATGCCTCCGCCGCTCAGGGGGATCAGCTGGCTGGCTCGGGTGGTATTCTTGCCGCGGTCAATCTTCTCCGAAAGCGCGCCCGTTTCCAGCTCCGTGCCGTAGAGGGCGTTTATCAGCGAGGATTTCCCCGCGCCAGACTGCCCGGCCAGTGCATGCACGCTGCCCCGCAGCGCCTGCCGCAGCGCCTCCAAGCCCTCGCCCGTGTGGGCGGATACCGCCATCGCATTTACCCTTGCGCCGCGATACTGATGCAGTATCTCCCCCGCGCCAACAGGATCCAGCTCGCACTTGCTGATCACCAGCATTGGCTCTATGCCCCTGCGCCGGGCAGTGAGTATCATGCGATCCAGCAGCAGCATGTCCGGCTCCGGAGCCGCCGCGGCTGCCACGATCACGATCCGATCAATGTTGGCCACCGGCGGTCTGGTCAGCTCGTTTCTCCGGGGCAGTATCGCCTGAAGCCAGCCATCCTCCTCGCCAGCGCCCGGCTCCATCTCCACCCGGTCACCCACCTTGGGCTTCATCCGCTCCCGCCGCAGCTTCCGCTGGGCGCGCAGCACATAGGTTTCTCCCGTTTCATCCATCGCGGTATAAAAGCCGCCGATGCCCCGCAATATGATTCCCTGCAAGGCGTTACCTCCGCTTTCTTCTGCTCTCCACCTGCCTGTGGAGCTTGGATAAGCAAGCCGTCGCTCTCATTCAAAGCGCAGCTTCACACTCTCAAAAAGCACGCCGTCCAGATAGACATGCGCCGTATGCATGCCGCTCTCCGAGCTGTATAGGCTCACCGAATGGGCGCCCTCCTCCAGCACCGCACTGTAGGCGTCAAAGCGCTGCCCCGAAGGCGTTTCCAGCTCCACGCGCACGCCGATCTGGTTCAGCGGCACAACCAGCGTCAGCGGCGTGACCGGCGCATAGGATAGCTCCTGCGTTCGGCATATCGTAAGATCCACCGGCGTGCCAACCAGCACCTGCGTGTAGGGTGCAATGCTCTGGGCGATCACCGTGCCGGACTGTGCATCGGCGGAGTCGCCCTCGCTCACGCTGCCCACGCTCAGCCCCTCTGCCTCGATCACAGCCAGCGCGCCCGCATAATCCAGCCCCGTCAGCGACGGCATGGACACGCTCTGCCCACTCACCTTCAACGTCACAGCCTGCTCTCTGGATACCCAGCCCGGTTCCACATCCGTGCAAACCACCGTGCCAACATCCATATCGCTCTGCACAAGGCTGATGTTTACCGTGTTCGCCCCGGAAGCGCGTATGTGCGCCTCCGCCGTTTCCACATCCCAGCCGGCTACATCATCCAGATAATACCACTGGCTGCCCAAGCTCACCGTAAGCGTCACCCGGTCGGTCTTGCGCAGCGATTCACCCTCGTCCCGGGATTGCAGCATAACCACGCCCTCGCTGTAAAGGTCGCTGTAGGCGTTCACCACCGTCACCTTCAGGCCGAGGCTCTCCATCGCCTGCACCGCCGGCGCCTGCTCCAGCCCGATCAGCTGGGGCATCGGCACCCGGGCATAGATATCCTTCAGGTAAAGCCCGCCCAGCGCCGCCGCACACAGCAAAAGCACCGCCAGCGTGCTGATGAGCACGCGCCTAAAGCGCTTCTTCGGCTTGCGCCTCCTGCCCGATGCAGCCGTGCCCTCCGATATCGGTATCTCGCCGGTATGCTCCCGCACCCGGGGATAGTGTACAAAGCCACCCTTGGGTCGGGATATGGTCATGCGCAGGTCGGCAGCCATCTCGGCAGCGGTCTGGTAGCGCCGCTTTTTATCCTTGCATAGTGCGCGCATAACCACCTCGTCCAGCGCACGGCTGATGTGGGCGTTGTGGCTGCGCATGGAGCGCGGCTCCTCATTCACATGCTTGAGCGCCACGGAAACCGTGGTATCGCCGTCAAAGGGCACGTGGCCGGTGAGCATCTCATAGAGCACCACGCCCACGGAGTACAGGTCGCTCTGCTCGTCGGCAACCTCTCCCCTCGCCTGCTCCGGCGATAGATAATGCACGCTGCCCATGGCGGAACCATTTGCATCGATCTTCGTGGTCTGGGACGCCTTGAGCCTTGCGATGCCAAAATCGGCAACCTTCACCCGGCCCTCCCGATCCACCAGTATGTTCTGGGGCTTGATATCCCGATGCACGATGCCGTTTCTGTGGGCATGATCCACCGCCGCCAATATGCGTATGGTCATGCGCAGGGCAAGGTCTGGATGGATGCGCTTTTCCTCCAGTATCATCTGCTTCAGGGTCTGCCCGTCCACATATTCCATCACGATATAGCGCGTGTCACCCTCGATGCCCACATCCAGCAGGTTCACAATGTTGTCGTGGGACATCTTCGCGGCAGCCTCCGCCTCGCGGCTGAAGCGGCGCACAAATTCCATATCGGATTCATACTCCCGCCGGAGCACCTTGATGGCAACCGTTCTATTCTCTTGTAGGTCATGGGCGCGGTATACAACGGCCATGCCGCCCGTACCAACCACAGCTTCGATGCGATACCGGCCCGATATGAGCCGTCCGATCATTTAGCTTCCTCCTCATGATCCCCATCAAATACCGCGTACATCGCCGTCACATTGTCCGTGCCGCCGTCGTCCAGCGCCGCCTGAACCAGCATGTTCAGCTTCTCCGGCCAGGGAATATCCCTCTTGCTTACCTCCTGTATCACCCGATCCTCCACATGGTTGCTCAATCCATCCGTGCATAGGAAGAAAATATCGCCCTTCTGCACCTCTATCTGGATCAGATCCACCTCCACGCGCTCCATCGTGCCCAGCGCACGGGTGATGTAGTTGCGCTTGGGATGGTACCGCGCCTCCTTCGGCGTGATGATGCCCTGCATCACCATCTCCTCCACGAGGGTGTGGTCTATGGTCAGGCGCATGATGGAGCCATTGCGGATCAGATAGGCGCGGCTATCGCCCACATGGGCGATATGCACGTTCTCGCCGCTCTCCGCCAGCGCGGTAAAGGTGGTGCCCATGCCGCTGAACTCGCTGGCGCTCTTGGAGCGGACAAAGATCGCCTCGTTTGCCTTCTCCACAGCCTCGCGCATCACCAGCCCGTGGATCACCTTCGCCGCCCGCAGCTGCGTGGAAAACACGTCCACAGCCATCGCGCTGGCAACCTCGCCCGCATTATGGCCGCCCATGCCGTCTGCGATGGCGCAGAAGCGCTCGCCCTCCTTCGGGAGGTAGTAGGCATCCTCGTTGAGAGGCCGCAGCTTGCCGACGTCTGTCTGGACATAAGTTTTCATCTGTTTTCCTCCGATGGTTCCAATTGTCGTCCTTTAACCAAATACCCTATCGAGCCTCGCCGTCCTCGGCTGCTCAGCCCTTTTCGCCATCCAGATACTTGCGCCGCAGCTGGCCGCAGGCGCCATCGATATCCGCGCCCATCTCCCGGCGCACCGTGGCGGATATGTTCTTCAGCTCCAGCCGCTTGAGGAAGGCAGCCACATCCTGCTTGGTTGGCGCCTCCAGATGCCGCTCCTTCACCGCGTTCAGCGGGATCAAGTTCACATGGCATCTCATGCCCCGCAGTCGGCGCGCCAGCTCCTCCGCATGGCGAACCTCGCAGTTCACATTCTTGATCAGCGCATATTCGAATATCACGCGCCTGCCCGTCTTCTCGCTGTAGCGGCGGCAGGCGGCGATCACATCCTCATAGGCATAGGCGTTTGCCACGGGCATGATCTTCTGACGAATACTGTCGTTGGGCGCATGCAGCGATAGCGATAGCGTTACCGGCAGTCCCTCGTTGGCAAATTCATCCATGCGGTTCACCAGCCCGCAGGTGGAGAGGGATATATTTCGTATGGATATATTCAGCCCCTCCGGGTTGTTCACCAGCCGCAGGAACTTCACCACGTTTTCGTAGTTATCCAGCGGCTCGCCGCTGCCCATCAGCACGATATTGTGTACCCGCCGGGATGCGTCCTGCGCCTGTATGTGGCGGTTGGCGGCAACCACCTGTCCCAGTATCTCGCCGGCGCTCAGGTCGCGCACGCGACCCTCCAGCGTGGATGCGCAGAAGGCACAGCCCATGCGGCAGCCAACCTGCGTGGATACGCACAGCGTGTCCCCATAGTGGTAGCGCATAATAACGCCCTCGATCAGGTTGCCGTCCCATAGCTCATAGAGAAACTTCTCCGTGCCATCCAGCTTGGACTTAAATGATTCCCTTATCCGCACCGGATTCGCCACAGCCACGGCAGCCAGCTTCTCCCGCAGCGCCGCAGAGAGGTTGGTCATCTCGGCAATGTCCGCGCCGCGGTTCAGCCACTGACCGATCTGCTTGGCTCGGAATTTGCTCTCGCCCAGCTCCTCGGTCACGAAGGATAAAAGCTCCTGCGCCGTCATGGATAATAGTTCTATCTTAGCCGTCTTTGCCGCCATCGCCCTTACACCTTTCTGCGCATGCGCGCTATGAAGAAGCCCTCTATGCCGTCGCGGCAGGGCAGTATCTGTATCATGCCGCTTTTGTATTGCCCGCGCAGCCGCTCAGGCAGCCAGCCTGCATCCTCGTCCGGCTCAAATTCGGGGTGGTTCCTCAAGAACTGCGCCACCTGCTCCTCATTCTCCTCCGGCAGTATGGTGCAGGTGGAGTATACCAGCAGCCCGCCGGGCCGCACCGCCGTGGAGCAGGCTTCCAATATCTTCTTTTGAATGGGAACCAGCGCGTCTATGGTTTCCTCGCTCAGGCGATACTTGATGTCCGGCTTGTCGCCCATCACGCCCAGCCCGGAGCAGGGCGCGTCCACCAGCACCGCATCCATGCCGTCGCGCATATTGTCCAGCACCGTGGATGCATCGCGCACCTGCGGCCGCAGGTTGTCCAGCTCCAGCCGCCGTGCCGCCGCACGGATCAGCTCCACCCGATGCTCATGCACGTCCCATGCATATACCCTGCCCACGCCGCGCATGCTCTCCGCCATCAGGCAGCTCTTGCCGCCGGGCGCCGCGCAGGCGTCCAGCACCTGCATGCCGGGCTTGGCTTCCACCGCGCAGGCCGCCAGCATCGAGCTTTCTCCCTGTATGGAGAAAATGCCGCTGCGGTATCCCTCGTGGGAAGCAAGCCTGCCAGCCCCCGTGACCCGGTAAGCGCCGGGCACGCTGGCCCTCTCCCAGTCAAAGCCGTTCTTCGTGAGCCACGCCTCAAACTCCGCATCCGTCATCCGCATCCTGTTGGGACGTATCGTATCGCTGCGGCGATCCGGCTTCCACGCGGCGATCTCCTCCGTAAGCTCCACGCCGTAGGCATTGATCAAGCGCTTCACCAGCGGCAGCGCCACGGAATATTTCTCGGATATGTACCTTTCCGGCTCCGTTTCCCGCTCCGGCAGCGTCAGCTCGCCCGCGTCCCGCGCACGGATCAGCCCGCGCAGCACGCCGTTCACCAGCGCCGTCATGGTTTCCTTCTTTGCCCTGCGGGTCTGCTTCACAGCCTCGTCCACGGCGGCATGATCCGGAATCCTATCCATAAACAGTATCTGCGCCGCGGCAAGGCAGAGTATATCCTTTACCTCCGCCTCCGGCATCACCTTCACCCGGGAGGCAATGATGCTCTCGATCCGCAGCCGGTTCTCCAGCGTATGGTAAAACAGGCTCGCAGCCAGCCTGCGATCCTCATCCGATAGCTTCACCGCGTTCAGCTCGCGGTCGAGCGCCTGCGCCGCAAAGGCATTCTCCCAAGCCACGCGCTTGAGCGCCTTGAGCGCCACGTCCCGTGCAGAGGGAGCCTCCACCCTTGGCTTCTTGGAAAACCTGCCGTCAGGCTTCTTGTCCCCATAGGGCTTCTTGTCCCCGTAGGGCTTCTTGTCCCCGTAGGGCTTCTTGTCCCCGTAGGGCTTCTTGTCCCCGTAGGGCTTCTT
>CAYWLE010000033.1:10535-12836 GCA_964458825.1 uncultured Oscillospiraceae bacterium
CCCCGTAGGGCTTCTTATCCCCGTAGGGCTTCTTGTCCCCGTAGGGCTTCTTATCCCCGTAGGGCTTCTTATCCCCGTAGGGCTTCTTGTCCCCGTAGGGCTTCTTATCGCCATAGGAACGCTTCTCGCCGTAGGGCTTGTGCTCTCTATACTGCTTCTTCTGCTGATCCTGCCGATCCATTCGATGCCAGCCTCGCTTCAGTTGATTTTTTTGCCTTGGTTCGCCTGCGCCTATTCAAATCGGGTGCCGATCTCGATCCGCTTCCCCTGCAAATAAGCCTTGGCAGCCATGCGCTTGGCATTGGGAGCCTGCATTTCCAATATCTCCAGCCAGCCCTCGCCGCAGGCGATCTTCAGCCCCTCCTTGGCGCTGGAAACCACCACCGTGCCGGGCTGCGCCGTGCTCTCCGCAAGACAGGGTCGGGCAAGATAAATCTTCAGCCTGCCTGCCTCGCCATCGGTATAGGCGCAGGGCCACGGGTTCAAGCCGCGCACCTGACAGCCAATCTCCTCCGCTGTCCTGCTCCAGTCGATCCTGCCCATCTCCTTGGTCAGCATCGGCTGATAGCTGGCTTCCTCCTCTCGCTGGGGCACGGGCTTTACATCGCCGTTGGGATAGCCCTTCAGCGTGTCGATCAGCAGCTCCGCGCCGATATCGGCAAGCCTTTGCGTCAGCTCGCCCGCCGTTTCCAGCTCGCCTATGGCCGTTTCACGCTTGAGCAGCATGTCGCCGGTATCCAGCCCCGCATTGGTGAGCATGGTGGTCACGCCAGCCACCCTTTCGCCATTGAGGATGCACCAGTTGATGGGTGCGGAGCCTCTATACTGGGGCAGCAGCGAGGCATGCACGTTCACCGTGCCATAGGTCGGTATATCCAGCAGCTCCTGCGTAAGTATCTGTCCAAAGGCGGCCGTTACCACCAGATCGGGCTTGAGCGCCTTCAGGCAAGCCACGCCCTCTGAGCAACGGATGCGCTCAAACTGCTCCACAGCCACGCCTCTCTCCTGCGCCAGCAGCTTCACCGGGCAGGGCGTGAGCCTGTGTCCGCGACCGGCAGGCCGATCCGGCTGCGTGACGGCGGCAACCACATCATAGCCGTTATCCAGCAGCGCACGCAGGGAAGGCACGGCAAATTCAGGCGTACCCATGAATACGATGCGCATCTTTATTCATCCTCCGAATATTGGTCGGTCACGTCCTCGGTCATCTTGTCCACATATACGATGCCGTCCAGGTGGTCAAGCTCATGGCAGAATGCCTGCGCAAGAAAGCCCTCGCCCTCGATCTCAATGTGCCTGCCCTTGCGATCCTGCGCATGCACCAGCACCTTGGCGGGGCGCTCCACAATGCCCCGGCGGCCGGGCACGGAAAGGCAACCCTCGATGCAGCTCTGCACGCCCTCGGCGGAGAGGATCTCCGGGTTCACCAGCTCGATCAGTCCCTCGCCGATATCCACCACAACCACCCGCTTGAGGATGCCCACCTGCGGCGCGGCAAGACCGGCTCCATCCGCCTCGTACATCGTGTCTGCCATGTCGTCCAGCAGCATCCAGAAGCGCTTGTCAAATTTGTCCACCTTGCGTGCATGCTTGCGCAGCACATCATCCTCACCAAGCTTCACAATTTTGCGGATAGCCATGCTCTTTTTTATCCTTTCTGCTTTCGCCTCAATGGGCGCTCTTAATACATATTTCCGGGGTTCACCTCAAAATCGGCGCGCACGCCCTCCGGCGCTTCATCCGCCAGCGCCTGCATCCGTTCGCAGGCGGCGTCGAGATCCCCCTTGAAGTACATCTTCAAAAACAGCTGCCAGCGATGCTCCCCCCGCAGCAGCGCTATCGGCGCCTCCAGCGCACGCAGCTGCACCGCGTCCGCCATGGAACCATTCTCCTGCAGGAAGGCGCGCATTTTTTCCTCGTCTGCCTTGGCGGCAGCCTGCACCCGCTCCAGCTCCTTCCCAGTATATACGATGCGCAGTATCTGCGTAAACGGCGGATAGAGCGCACTCCTTCGGAAGGCGCTTTCCTTGCGGTAGAAGGCTCGGTAATCCTGCCTTGCAGCCAGCTGGATGCCGTAGTGCTCCGGCTCGTAGGTCTGCACAATCACCCGTCCCGGCTTTTCTGCCCTGCCTGCACGCCCCGCCACCTGCGTGATGAGCTGGAAGGTGCGCTCCACGCTGCGGTAATCCGGCAGGTTCAGGCTGCTGTCCGCTGCAACCACGCCAACCAGCGTCACCTTAGGAAAATCCAGCCCCTTGGCGATCATCTGCGTGCCGATCAGCAGGTTTGCCTCGCCGCTGC
>CAYWLE010000034.1:0-12568 GCA_964458825.1 uncultured Oscillospiraceae bacterium
ATCAACGATCCCATCGGGCCGCTGATCTACCAGCGCACCGGCAAGGCGAAGCTCTCCAGCACGCTGTCGGGTCTGAGCGTGGTATCCAAGGCGCTCTACGAGCAGAACGGCCAGATGGGCGTGTGGCTCAACGATGTGCCGGGCGGCACCTTCGTGCCGGTGGAGGTTATCTCCAACGATGGAACCAACGCGCTGATCCAGCCGCTGGTGGAGGGTGCGATCGGGCTGGGACAGCGGGTGCTGATCCGCTGAGGTCGGCTGAAATACCCGCAGATATCTGCAAACGGAGCATGAGCTATGGAGCATGAATCGCTGGCGAAAAACATTCGCATATGGCAGGAACGCATCGGCAATGCATCGGCCAAATGGGGCGGCGCGGAGATATGCGCCGTGACCAAGACCCGCTCCGCCGAGGAGATCAACCCTGCCTATGCTCTGGGCATACGCACCATCGGTGAAAACCGGGTGCAGGAGCTGATGGGCAAGCTCGACGCCCTCGACCCGGGCTTCAGGCTGCACCTGATCGGTTCATTGCAGACCAACAAGGTAAAGTACATTGCCGGCTGCGTGGACATGGTGCAGTCGCTGGATCGGCTCTCTCTGGCGCAGGAAATATCCCGCAGGGCGCTTGAGCATGGGCGGGTGATGGACGCGCTGGTTCAGGTAAACATCGCCCGGGAACCTCAGAAGGGCGGCGTTTCCGAGGAAGAGCTACCCTCCCTTTTGCGCAGCTGCGCCCAGCTGGAGGGCTTGCGCATATGCGGTCTGATGGCGATCATGCCCGTGGCGCAGGATCCAGAGGAGGTTCGGCCCTATTTCCGGCAGATGCGCGCATGGTTTGAGCGGCTGCGGGACGAGGCTATTCCAAATATAAATATGGACGTGCTCTCCATGGGCATGTCGGCAGACTGCATCGTGGCAGCCGAGGAAGGCGCCACCATGGTGCGGCTGGGCAGGGCGCTCTTTGGCGCTCGCAATTGAAAATACATTACAGAATCAGACACAGGGGGTTTTTAAAAATGGCGCGTAAAAAGAGCGGAGGTTTTGGCAAGGTTCTGGAGTTCATCGGTCTGGTGGACGACGAGGATCCGCGCGATACCTACGAGGAAGAATATGAATCCGGCAATTATGGCAAGCCTCAGGCTTACGCGCCGCAGCGCAACCAGCGCGCTCAGGAACGGCCCCGCCAAGAGGTTGCCCGCCGCTATGGCGGCGGCTACGAGCCGACCCGTGCGCCGCGCATGAACCGCAGTGGCGCTACCGGCGGCAGCCGCTTTGATTCCGGCCGAGGCAGCCAGCAGAGCGCGTCCAACCGCCGCCAGAGCAGCCGGGCGGAGGAGCGCCCGCAGCGCTACGATTATAGCCCGCGTGCCTCCCGCTTCGGCAGCCTGGAGGAGGAGACTCCCCGCTTCAATGGCTTCAACGAAGCGCCCCGGCGCGATGCCCGCGGCAATGCAGGCTCCCGGCAGCGCACGGTGATGTTCAGCCTGCATGCGCTGGAGGACTGCTGCGACGTGATCGACAACCTGATTCTGTCCAACACAGTGGTTCTGACGATGGATGATCTGGATGCAGCCACCATGCAGCGCGCTGTGGATACCCTGTCCGGCGCGGTATTTGCGCTGCACGCAACCATCCGCAAGGCTTCCGACCGCACCTACCTGATCGCTCCGGCGACGGTGGAGGTGGACGAGACCTATGATGCGGACGACCGCTTTTATTAAGCCGATATCTGATTCAGCCAAGCCGGCATTGGCTTGACAAAGCAAAAAAAGCAGGCAGGAGGTGGACGCACATTGCTTTCCCTGTATGATGTGTTTTATGCGGTATCGATCTTCCTTCGCATACTGCGCATAGCGATACTGATCTATGTGGTGCTGAGCTGGTTTCGCCCGAGGTTCAAGGCATTTTTCATGCTGGAGAGCTTCGTAAAGCCCTTCATCATACCCTTCCGCCGCCTCAGCGTGTGGCTGATGAGCAAGACGCGCATGCCGCTGGACTTCTCCTGCTACTTTTCCCTGATCGCCATTTCGGTGGTTCAGGATCTTTGGTGGCGGCTATACCACCTGCTGGCGATGATCCGCTGAACCTTGCAGGACGATGATAACGGATATCGAAAAGAAGCGGCTGCGGGAGCTGGCGCTGCGCGCCCGCTATGGCGATGCAAGCTTCAGCCGCTTTCTGGAGCCGCCGATAGAGCGGGAGGCGCAGACCGCTGCAAACGAGGCCGGCGTACACGTCGCCTTCTGGGGCGGCTACCCGGATGCCGAGCGGCGCATGGCTGCCTTTCACACCGGCGAGGCTCCCGAGCCATGGGAGTACCCCGCAGGCTGCATTGAGATCAAGTGGAACCCCCGCTATGCAGCGCCCGGGCACCGCGACCTGCTGGGCGCGGTGATGGGGCTTGGCTTGGAGCGGGACGCCACCGGCGACATTGCGCCCGGCCGGGAGGATGGTACTGCCTATCTATTTGCCCACCGGGACGTGGAGAGATACATCTGCGCGAGCCTTGAATCCGCCGGGCGTGCGGCGCTGAAGCTGCGCTCTGTGGAGGAGCCTAATGGCATACGACAGCCGGAGGGCGTGCTGCTGCGCGTGACAGTGAGCAGCAACCGGCTGGACGGCGTGGTTGCCGCGGCGCTGAAGCTATCCCGGAGCGAGGCACAGCGGCTGATTGAGGCCGGGTTGGTCAAGCGCCAGCACATCATAGAGCAGCGCGGCGACATACATCTGGAGGAGGGCGACCTGCTCTCCGTGCGCGGTTACGGTCGCATGCGCATTGCTGCATTTGAGGGGCAGACCCGCAAGGGTCGCCTTGCCCTGCGCCTCATTAGATACACGGGCTAACCCCTTAGCTTTTTATCTACCCCCACCGACTTTAGAAAAAGGAGACGAAGCATAT
The DNA here is from genome assembly GCA_964458825.1 of uncultured Oscillospiraceae bacterium. Taxonomy (GTDB): domain Bacteria; phylum Bacillota; class Clostridia; order Christensenellales; family Aristaeellaceae; genus SFTH01. The sequence continues at coordinate 2,903 of CAYWLE010000034.1, forward strand.
GGCAATCAGTGTAAAGGACATTCAGGAAAAGGAATTTTCCACGCAGGCATCCAATGGCTACAATGTGGAGCAGGTGGACGATTTCCTCGATGAACTCGCCGAGCAGCTTGGCGGCATGACCCGCGAAAATCTTTCGCTGAGCGCCCAGCTGAAGCAGTGCGAGGAGAAGATCGCAGCCCTCGAAGCGGAGAAGGCTGAGCTGGCAAAGAAGCTGCCCGACTACAACGAGAGCGGCTACTTCAAGAACCTGGAAAGCGCCATGCGGGAATCCCTGATCGGCGCACAGCGCATTGCCGACGAAACCATCTCCGAGGCAAAGAAGCGCGCCCAGCAAACCATTGACGATGCCAATGCGCAGGCTGAAAAGACCGTGGCGGAGGCAAACGCCCATGCAGAGAGCCTGATGGGCGATGCAGAGAAGATCGCCGCCGAAACCAAGGCGGAGGCCGATCGCCTGCGCGCCGTGGCAGATGCCTATCGTGCGAACTTCAAGAAGCTCGTGGATGAGCAGATGGCTGCCCTCAACGCAAATGAGGCGCTTCTGAACTGAGAATAAGCGCACAACAGCAGCCTGCCGGCATGGCAGGCTGTTTATTAAAAAAGGTATTGCAGAACAGCCTGTTGAAATCGTGACCAGCGACATGCGCGGTGGTCACGGAGTGATTTTTGCGCAGGGAAATTTCATTTCCCGGGAGAAAAAAATCACTTCCTTGCAGATTTCACGACCGGAATCCAACGGATTCAAGTGAAATCTGGAGAGGGTGGCAGTGGCGGGGGAGCTTGCTTCCCCGTCCACAGGTCTGCCGCTTTGGCAGGCTGTTTGCCGTAGTGATCCTGACATCGTTCTGCCCGGTATAAAAATCCGCCCACAGGGAAAAATCTGCGGGGAGGTATGGGCATGAAGGGATACGATAGGGAGCTGATCGAAAGGCTGCTTGCCACGCTGGAGCGGATGCAGCTGGATCGCTATGTGGATTATGTGTCCAACCGGAGGCGGCTGATTTGGCACAGCCTGCTGGGCGGCGTGCTGCGCGGCTTTGGCTTTTCCATAGGCTTTACGGTGCTGGGCGCGGCGGCGGTGGTGCTGCTGACGCGCCTTGTGGAGAACAATATGCCGCAGATCAGCGGCTTTATCGCGGAGGTTATCCATGCAATTGAAGCGCGGATGTAGGCTGCTGTATCTGGCTGTGCCGGTGATCGCCATCGACAGGATCGCCAAGCGGCTCGTGCTGGAGCTGCTCGCGCCCAGAGGCGTGCAGCTTGCCATTCCCGGCGTGCTCAGCTGGGCATTTGTGGAAAATACCGGCGCGGCATTTGGCATGCTTGCAGGCAGCTGGATACTGCCGCTGGCAACCATCGCGCTGCTGGCAGGGCTGGTGATATGGCTGCTGCGGTCGCCGGACATGCCCGATCTATTGCGGGCGGGGCTTTGGCTGATCGTGGGCGGCGGGCTGAGCAACCTCTATGACAGGCTGGCCTACGGCTGCGTGGTGGACTTTATCAGGCTGGATTTCGTGCGCTTTGCGGTGTTCAACCCGGCGGATATATTTGTGTGCGTCGGGGCGGCTCTGGCGGCGCTTTCGCTGCTGACGACGGAGAGAGGGAGGCAGAGGTTGGATGGCTGAGGCGCAGGTCTTCACCCTTCAGGTGGATGCGCAGGCTGGCGAGCGGCTGGACGTGGCGATTGCCGAGCTTGCGGGCGTGACCCGCTCACGAGCGGGCAGCCTCATCAAGGATGGCTGCGCGCTTGTGAATGGAGAGGCGCAGACCAAGGCGGGCTTCAAGCTGCGCCGGGGCGACAGCATAGAGCTGCGCCTGCCCGCCGCCGCGCCATGCAGCGTGGAGGCACAGGACATAGATCTGAATATACTCTATCAGGACGGCGATCTTGCGGTGGTCTACAAGCCGGCCGGCATGGTGGTGCATCCTGCCGCAGGCAACCCCGACGGCACGATGGTGAACGCGCTTTTGAAGCATCTGGATCAGCTATCCGGCATCGGCGGGGAGATACGGCCGGGCATCGTACATCGCATTGACAAGGACACCTCCGGGCTGCTGCTGGTTGCCAAGAACGATATGGCGCACCTCTCCCTCTCCGAGCAGATCAAGGAGCACAGCGTGCAGCGCGCCTACATGGCCATCGTGCAGGGCGGCATGCGGGAGGAGGAGGGCAGCGTGGACGGCCCTATCGGGCGGCATCCCATCGATCGAAAGAAGATGGCGATCGTGCCGGATGGTCGCAGCGCCGTGACCCACTGGCGGGTGCTTGAGCGGCTGCGGGGAGCCAGCCTGCTGGAATGCAGGCTAACCACCGGACGAACCCACCAGATCCGCGTACATATGGCCTCTATCGGGCATCCGCTGCTGGGCGACCCCCTCTACGGGCCAAAGAAGATGCCCTATCCGGTGCAGGGCGGGCAGCTGCTGCATGCCTTCCGCATCGGCTTTGTGCATCCGCGCACAGGCGAGCAGATGCTCTTTGAAGCACCGCCGGAGCCACGCTTTCAGGCTTGGCTGAAGAAGCTGCGGCTGTGAGGCAGGCTGGCAGAAAGCATATAAAATAACGGATATACAGGCAAATTGATATTGCGGCACATCCGCAGAGGAGGATAAAGCATGAGCCGACTGGGAGATGCGATACGCAAGGCGCGCATCGCAGCCAAAATGAGCGAAAAGCAGCTGGGTCGCAAGTGCGGCATGGCTGAGAACGTAATCAAGGATATCGAATCTGGTCGCCGGATCATCGCGGACGAGCAGGCACAGCGCATACTGAAGCTGCTGGGCGCGGACACCGGGCTTTCCACCGAGCTGGACGTGGCTGCCGAGCCCGAGGTGCAGCTGCGGCCCCGCCCCCGCGCCTACATACTGCCTGCGCAGGACGTGGCTCCCGAGCAGCAAAGGGCTGCGGACGAATCCACCGACGCATGGCTGGACGCGCTGGGCGGCGTGGTAAAGCGGGTGCCGGTGATGGATCCCAAGGGCGTGGTGATCGACCATGTGCTCACGCCCATCATTGGCGGCAAGATCGAGGGCGGCGCACCGGACAAGGTGCTCTACTACCGCATGCCCGACGATAGCCTGCGCGGCTTTCGGGTGCATGCGGGCGACCTGCTGCTAACCGTGCCGGAGAACCGCGCTGCCGACGGCGTGCTGATGCTGGTGGAATACAAGGGTCAGCGGATGGTGCGCAAGCTGCTGAAGCTGGATGGCATGCGCATACAGATGCAGGCGTTCGACCGAGAATTTGAAGCCGTGGCCGCGCCGCAGACGGAGGTACGGGTGCTGGGCCGCTGCGTAAAGCTGATGCGCACGCTCTAAGCGCTACATACGGGCTGGCTTGGCTGGCTGAAAAAAGCAGAACCCCTTCGAATTTTCTTGATTCGAAGGGGTTCTGCCATGCTTTGGCAGCGCTCATTCCTCCAAGGCTTCATCATCCTTGGATTTGGTGCCGAGGATATAGTAGGTTTTAACGGCGGCCACGCCCTCGAGATTTGCAATGGCATGGTGAACCTGACGAAATTCCTCGGTGGATACGGCATAGACCGACGCGAGATAATCCAGATCACCCGTGAGGATATAGAAGGATACCACATGGGGATCGCTGGAGATGATCTTTGCCAATTTATCGATATAGCGGGTATGCTCAATTTTGATGCCAATCATGGCGGTGATGCCGCCCTCGATCTTGCTGTGGTCAACCACGGCGGTATACTGCAAAATAACCCCCTGGCTTTCCAGCCGGCGGATGCGCTCCGTAACGGAAGATACGGCCAGACCCACTTCCTTTGCAATGGCCGAGGCCGACACGCGGGCGTTTTTCTTGAGCATGGAAACAATTTTGAGATCCGTGCTGTCCATGAAATAAAGCTCCCTCCATATTCATCCAATTATATGATAGCCTTTCCACCGCGATTTGTCAATTGAAAGCGGGCATTTTGCTGCATATTTTTTTGTTCATATAAAATCTTTCGTGCATCAGGCTGCTCCTTCGCGCAAAAAAGACCCCGACGGAGGCTTGCTTGCCGCCGCCGGAGCCCTTGGCTTGGCTGCTTATTTTACAGGCTGACCGCAATCTGCGCGGCGAGCTGAGCATTATTATATACCAGACGGATATTGGAATCGAGGCTATCGCCGCCGGTGATATCCTTGATCTTCGCCAGCAGGAAGGGGGTGGTCTGCTTGCCGTGGATGCCCGCCTGCTTGGCTGCCTCTACGGCCTCGTCGATCGCCTTATTGATGACCTCGTGATCCATGGAGTACTGCTCCGGTATGGGGTTGGTGACCAGCATGCCGCCCTTGAGGTTCATATCGAGCTTGGCGCGGAAGGCTGCGGCGATCATTTCAGGGGTATCGAGGCGATAATCCACGCCGAAGCCGCTCTTGCGGGTGTAGAAGGCGGGCAGCTCCTCAGTCTGGTAGCCAATGACCGGCACGCCCTTGGTTTCCAGATATTCGAGGGTAAGTCCCAGATCCAGAATGGACTTTGCGCCTGCGCATACGACCAGCACGCCGGTCTGCGCCAGCTCCTCAAGGTCGGCGGAGATATCCATGGTGGTTTCTGCGCCGCGATGCACGCCGCCTATGCCGCCGGTGGCGAACACGCGGATGCCGGCCATTTCAGCAATGATCATGGTGGTTGCCACGGTGGTGGCGCCATCATCGCCCCGGGCGACCAGCACGGGCAGGTCGCGGCGGGAAGCCTTGATCACGTCGTAGCCCTTCTTGCCAAGGTAGGTGATCTCCTCCTCGGAGAGGCCGGCCTTGAGCCTGCCGCCGATGATGGCGATGGTTGCCGGCACAGCGCCGTTTTCGCGGATGATCCTTTCCACGTTCAGCGCGGTTTCCACATTCTGTGGATAGGGCATGCCATGGGAGATGATGGTGGATTCCAGTGCGACCACGGGCTTGCCAGCCTCCAGAGCCGCCTTTACCTCCGGCGCGATATCGAGATAGGGATTGAGATTCATATTGCTTTTCCTCCTGTTTTATGCTTAAGATATGCCCTGCCGATATAGGCTTGGCATTGGTCCGGGATCGGTTAGGTGTGGGTCAAGCATTGGCTTGACGTTGGTTTGCCCGCTTAAATATTCATGCTTCTGCGGAGCCGATCCATGCGCTCGCGCAGCGCCTGCGGGCACATATCGGGATTGACGGCGGAGATGGCGTCCATGGCGATGGCTGCGGCTGCCATGCCGGCCACGCCGCTCTCCCGAAGGGGCATGCCCTCGCTCCAGCTCCATACCATAGCGGCGGTGAAGGCGTCGCCAGCGCCGGTGGCGTTGATCACGTCGCGCTCGCTGCCCGGCAGGTAGATGCAGCTGCCCTCCTCCGCGCAGAGCGCACCCTGCACGCCCATGGTAAGGTTTACGCGCTTGACGCCCAGCTCCAGCAGCTTCTGAGCCGCCTGCGCCGCATCCACCACGCCGTTGATTGCGATGCCGGTCAGCAGCTGCGCCTCGATGCGGTTGGGCTTGAAGGCATAGATTCTATCCAGCACGCCTCTAAGCTTGCCCACCTTGGCGGCGGACACCGCATCGGCAAAGATGGGCACGCGCACCTCCTGCGCGAGGAAGCGGATCGTCGCCTCCGGCAGGTTGGCGTCCATCACCAGCGCATCCATGGAATTGAGCATTTCCAGCTTCGGCGCGAGGCTATCCGGCGTGATGCGCTTCTGAATTGCCATATCGTTTATGGCGACGCTCATATCGCCGCGCACATCATCCACAAAGAGGTAGACCGACGTGCTCTCCCCCGCCTCGATCTGTATAGCGGAGGTTCCAATGCCCTTGGCTCTGCAATCCTCCAGCAGGCTATGGCCGTTGGCATCGTCGCCCACGGCGGTCACGAGCTCCACATCCATGCCCAGCCTGACGAGGTTTTCAGCGATATTTCTTCCAACGCCGCCCGCGCTCATGCGCACACGGCCGGGATTGGAATCCCCTGCGACCAGCGCCCGATGGGGAAACCCGCCGATATCCATATTTGCGCCGCCCACCACGGCGATCTTCTTTCGCATCCTATCTGCCTCCCCCAGCTTTCGTTTCTTCATTATAACCTGCTTTCATTGGAAAGGCAAGGCAGAAAGAGCGCTTTTTTCCATATATTCCATGCACAAAGCCGCCGCAAATGCGTTTTTTTGCCGTATGCACGGGCATTCATCTTTGCCGTAATTTTCCAGAAAGACAAAAAAGCTTTTTGGAACGATTGACAAAAGACTTGAGGAATACTATAATAAATGTCATAACATAACGCTGGTGTGATGGCATCGCGGACAAGAGGGGCGGGACTATATGGAGCAATACAAGGGTGAATACATTGTTGAGCTAAGCAATGTATGCAAAAGCTTCCCCGGCGTAAAGGCGCTGGACAACGTCCACTTCCGCCTGAAGGCGGGAGAGGTCATGGCGCTGCTTGGCGAAAACGGCGCCGGAAAATCGACGCTGATGAAGGTTTTGGCTGGCGTCCACAACAAGGATTCCGGCACGATGAAGATCTTCGGTCAGACAATAGAGAATATGACCCCCAAGCGGGCGCAGGAGCTGGGCGTGGCCATCATCCATCAGGAGCTGAACATGTGCCAGCATCTCACCGTGGCGGAAAACATGTTCCTCGGTCGCGAACGCCACAATGGCATACTTCTCTCCCAGAAGGAAATGAACGCCGAGGCGGCGAAGGTGCTTGGCAGCCTTGCCATCGATCTGGATCCCACCACGCTGGTAGGCAACCTTCAGGTGTCCAAGCAGCAGATGGTTGAGATCGCAAAGGCGCTCTCCACCAACGCCCGGATACTCATCATGGACGAGCCTACCTCCGCGCTGACCTCCAAGGAAATCGAGGAGCTGTTCCGCATCATCCATCACCTCAAGGCTGAGGGTCGCGGTATTGTATACATCTCCCACCGCCTTGATGAATTGCAGCACATCGTAGACCGCGTGACCATCATGCGCGACGGTCGCTTCATCACCGAGGCAAACTTCAGCGATATCTCCATGCAGGAGATCATAGCCAACATGGTTGGTCGCGAGATAAAGGAAAAGTTCCCCCGCGTGCAATGCGAAAAGGGCAAAAAGGTGCTGGAGGTAAAGCACCTGAACGCCGGACGCATGGTTCGCGACGTATCCTTCTCCTCCTACGAGGGCGAGATTCTGGGCTTTGCCGGTCTGATGGGCGCTGGACGCACCGAGACCACCCGCGCCATTTTCGGCGTGGATCCCAAGGAAAGCGGACAGATATTCCTGGACGGCAAGGAGATCAAGATCCACAGCCCCATGGACGCCATCCGCAAGGGACTGGTGCTTGCGCCGGAGGATCGCAAAAAGGACGGCCTGTGTACCAAGCTTTCCGTGCGCTCCAATATTGAGCTTCCCAATCTGGATATCGCCTGCAACAGTCTGGGCGTGGTCAACCGCAAAAAGGTTGCCGATATGGTGCAGAAATCCATCAAGAACTTCTCCATCAAGCTTGCCAGCCCCGAGGCGGACGCAGGCAGCCTCTCCGGCGGCAACCAGCAGAAGGTGGTCGTTGCCAAGTGGCTGGCGAGGAACTCCCGCGTGGTCATCTTCGACGAGCCTACCCGCGGCATTGACGTAGCCGCCAAGGTTGAGATATACCACCTGATGAACCAGCTCAAGCAGCAGGGCATCAGCGTGATCTTTGTATCCTCCGAAATGCCGGAGGTGCTGGGCATTGCGGACCGCATCATTGTAATGTGCGACGGCCGCATTACCGGCGAGCTGGATATTCAGGATGCCTCTCAGGAAAAGATCCTTGAGCTGGCGACCCGCTTCGAAACCAAGCTGGAGCGCAAATAAGCTGATTTTCCCCTCGAGGCGCAGCCGACAGGGTGCGCCCGCGGGCTTCTGAACTTCCCGAACTGAAAGGAGCGGCATCTTAGAATGGAAAACAGAAAGCAGAATCCTTTGAAGAAATTTCTGTCGGCACGCGGCGTAGGTCAGGTCGTTACTGTATTCGCCGGTCTGATCGTGCTGTGCGCGATCTTCAACATCATCAATCCCAACTTCCTTGGCAAGCGCAATGTGGGCAACCTGCTGCGCCAGATCGCACCCTACATCATCATCGGCATTGGTCAGGGCTATGTGCTCATTACCTCCAATATCGACCTGTCCATCGGCTCCGTCGTGGGCATGAGCTGCATGATGAGCGCCACCCTGATGTGCAACGGCATGCATCCCCTGCTGGCGTTGGCGATCACCATGGTTGCCTGCCTTGTGACCGGCATGGCAAACGGCGCGCTGGTTGCCATATGCAAGCTGCCGCCCTTCGTGGCGACGCTGGGCACGCAGACCATCTGCCGCGGCATTGCACAGATGGTAAACGGCAATATGAATACCGACTCCATCGTTGGCGCCGGCTATCAATACCGCGAGATCGCCGAGAGCCTGCGCAACTTCTTCTACTACAACAAGACGCTTGGCGTATTCAACACCTTCTGGATCGCGCTGGTGATCTGGCTGATCTTCAACTTCGTACTCGCCTACACCCGCACCGGCCGCCACCTTTACGCCATCGGCTCCAACATGGAGGCGTCCAAGCTCTCTGGCGTGAACGTAGCCAAGACCATACTCAAGGCATATCTGGTATCCGCCTTCTGCGCAGGTCTGACCGGCTTTATCGTATGCGCCCAGTCCGGTACCGGCACAATGAACGCCGGCATGAGCTATGAAACCTTCGCCGTGGCTGCATCCGTTATCGGCGGTATCTCCACCATGGGCGGCACGGGCATCCTCTCCGGCGTGCTTGCAGGCGCAAGCGTGTGGGCAGTAATGGACAACGGCCTGCAGATGATCGGCACCAGCGTCGGCCTGAAGAACGTGGTCGTCGGTCTGATCGTTATCTGCTCCGTGCTGATCGACGTGGTTCGCCGCACCGGCAAGCTCTCCTTCAAAAAGAAGTGAGCCGCAGTCAAGCCCCAATAACCCTTATCGAATTAAAGCGTGGCAAAGCGCTTTAATAAAAAAACAAGGAGGAACAGACTTATGAAGAAACTGTTCGCACTGGTCATCGCGCTCGTACTGGCTCTGAGCGCAACCGCAGCTCTGGCTGAGGAGTACACCATCTACCTCATCACCATGGACCTGGAAGACATGCACTGGGTATCCGTTGACGAAGGCGCTCAGGCTGCCGTTGCAGAAGCCAAGGAAGCTGGCGTAGACGTTCGCTATGTATGGTCTGGCCCCACCACCGGCAAGAACGATGCTGCTCAGATCGAGTGCATCAACAATGCTTATGCTGACAACGCAAACGTGATCCTGCTCGCCTCCAACGGCCCCGACACCGAGGTTGCCACCATCGAGCAGTATGACGCTGACGGCGTGAAGTTCATCTATGTTGACTCCCCCGCCAATTCTGACGTTGCTCTGCAGACCCTGGCCACCGACAACACCGCCGCTGGCACCATGGCAGGTGAAACCCTGCTGGCTGCTCTGACCGAGGCTGGCGTTACCGAGGGCAAGATCGGCATCGTAAACGTAAATGCCGCTACCGTATCCACCCAGTATCGTGAGAACGGCTTCCGCGCCGCTTTCGAAGGCACCGCTTTCGAAATCGTTGAGACCGTGTACTCCGAGGGCGATGCTGCCAAGTCCCAGGAGTTCGCCACCAACTTCATCACCGACGGCTGCGTAGCTCTGTTCGGCGCAAATGAAG
>CAYWLE010000035.1:0-12070 GCA_964458825.1 uncultured Oscillospiraceae bacterium
TTATATCACGGGGCAGAGGCCGTTGTCAAGCCTTTTCGTTTACTTTTTTTCGAAAGGCAAATATCAGGGCAAAATCGGGCTTATGGGAACCGGCTTGGGTGGGAGCCTCAGCCCGGCTAACCAAGCATTTGGATCCTCACTCATTGGAACGGAAGATGTCCGCCACCTCGGTAATGGTAATGAAGGCGGTGGAGTCCAGCTCATGCACGATATCCCGCATGTGAGCGATCTGATAGCGGTTGACCACGAAGTAAAGCATGGCACGGTCGTGACCGGAATAGCCGCCGCGTGCCTCGATGCGGGTGATACCGCAGCCAAAGCTCTCCGTAAGAGCCGCACAGATTTCGTTGGGACGCACGGTGACGATCATTGCCGCCTTGGAGCGGTCGAAGCCCTCGGCGATGAAGTCCACGGTCTTGAGCGCCGCCGCATAGGCGACGATGGAGTAGAGGGGCAGTATCCAGCTCTGGATCACGATGCCGCATACCACATAGAGGATCACGTTGTATATCATTACGAAGGTACCCACCGTGATGCCCAGCCGCTTGGCAAAGATTACCGCCAGTACGTCCACGCCGTCGATGGCGCCGCCATAGCGGATAACCAGACCGCTGCCCACGCCGGAGATCAATCCGCCAAAGAGCGCGCAGAGCAGCAGATCCGTGCCGGCCAGCGGGGAAGCCATGCTCACGTCGATGGGCAGAACATCCGTTATCAGCCATGCGCTGACGGAGTAGATTGCCACCGCATACAGCGAATACAGCGTAAATAGCCCGCCCAGCCGCTTTAGACCATAGAGGAATAGCGGCACATTCAGTATGATGAGGAACACGGATAGGGACAGGTATTCTGGCGTCAGCTGGGAGAGCAGCATGGAGGTGCCGGATATGCCGCTGTCATAGAGCTTCATCGGCGATAGGAAGATCGTCACGCCAAAGGCGTTGATGATGCCCGCAATGGTGAGCATCAGCATGTTGTGCAGCTTGATGTTTCGAATCCCTCTCTTCATTTATTCATCTCCGTTTCAAAAAAATAGAATGTATAACCAGTATAGCATGGCGAAAGGTGCTGCGCAAGCGGCGCGGGGATGCTTTATTTGCGGAAAGCATAATTAAGAAATGATTATCTGCCGGGCTTTGAGGGAAGGATAGGTTCAATCGGAAAGCAATGGCGGAGGTTGAGAGGAATGTTTACTTTGTTTCTGCGGGCAATGCTGCTCTATGGGGTTATGATACTGGTGGTGCGGCTGCTGGGCAAGCGGCAGCTTGGGGAGCTTCAGCCCTATGAGCTTGCGCTGACCATCCTGCTGGCGGATATCATATCCGGTCCCATCGGTAGTGTGTCCACGCCGCTGCTTTATGGCTTGTTGCCCGTGGCGGCGGTGATGGTCGTCCACGGCGTGCTGAGCATCGCCTGCCTGAAGTCCGATCGCCTGCGGGCAGTGATCTCCGGCAAACCCACGGTGGTGATCTCCCGGGGCGTGATCGACCATCGGGAGCTGAACCGGCTGTGCCTGAGCCTGTCCGACCTGCTGGAGGGTCTGCGCAGCGCTGGTTTTTTGGATCCAAAGGAGGTCGGCACCGCCGTGGTGGAGGCAAACGGCTCCATATCTGCCTTTGCCGATGGGCAGAGCCGTGCGCCGAAGGCTGCGGAAATGGGCGTGCAGTCGGGCTACGAGGGTCTGCCCATGCCGCTTATCATGGATGGCGTGATCCAGCCCCATAACCTGCGCCAGACCGGCAGGGATGAAAAATGGCTGCGGAGCCTGCTTGGCCAGCATGGGCTGGAGCCTGCCGCCGTGTATCTGGCAAGCTTGGATACCGCCGGCGGCATGCAGCTGCAATGTCAGGATGGCAGGATACTGTTCATTCAGGCGATGGAGGAAAGGGAGGTGGCTTGGTAAATGCGCAAGCTGATATTGCTCACCGTGCTGGTGCTCGCCGCATCCCTGCTTGCCTGCTTCTGGGCGGATAGGAGCGTGGAGGATTTCACCCTGCGTGCCCGCCACCTACGCACCGAAGCGGCGGAGGCGATCGCTGAGGGCGGCGTGCAGCGCGCCGAGGTGGTGATGGTGGAGCTGGCAAGCCACATGAAGCGGCACAAAACCATGCTGGAGATCCTCTGCGAGCATGAGGATCTGCACCAGCTCAAGGGCAACCTCATCGATGCGCAGGCGTCCATTGAGTTCGGCATCGAGGACGACTTCTATCAGGCCATCTACCGCTTTGGCGAAATTCTGGATCACCTTGCCGATACCCACCGCTTCAGCCTCAGCCATATCCTTTGACAAAGCGCCGCCTTTGGGCTATGATAGCTGTATACGGTTCTGAATATCAGATAACAGATGGGAGGCATGTCCATGACCGATGCAGAGCTGATGCGGGAGGCGCTTGCCGAGGCAGCCCTCGCCGAAGCAGAGGGAGAGCTGCCGGTTGGCTGCGTTATCGCCCGACGGGGCGGCATCATCGCCCGGGGACACAACCTGCGGGAAACCACCGGCGACCCAACCGCCCATGCGGAGGTCGTGGCGCTGCGTCGCGCCGCCCGAGCCTTGGGCAGCTGGAGACTGGAGGATTGCACGCTGGTCGTCACCCTCGAGCCCTGCCCCATGTGCGCCGGAGCCATCGTGCAGAGCCGGGTGGGCAGGCTGGTGTTCGGCGCGGACGATCCTGCCTGCGGCTGTGCGGGCAGCGTGTACCGCATTACCGAGGATCCTGCCTTCAACCACTTCTGCCCTGCCTGCGGCGGCGTGCTGGCGGGGCAGTGCCGCGAGCGGCTGGATCGCTTCTTTGCCAAGCGGCGTGGCTGATGGAAATGTATATAATGCATGAATATACGTTAAATAATGGATTTATGCAACTTTTTAACGATATATATACATAAATATGCGAATCCGACCTTGACTTTTTCCGGTTTCGGCGTATAATTATACCCATCAAGAGCAAGCGACCGCGATGCGGCCTGAAAAGGAGCAAGCATATTTATGAAGAAGAATACCAATTACAAGAAGATCGTTCTGGCATATTCCGGCGGACTGGATACCTCCATCATCATCCCGTGGCTGAAGGAAACCTATCCCGGCTGCAAGGTTATCGCCGTATCCGGCAATGTTGGTCAGGTTGGCGAGCTGGATGGTCTGGAGGAGAAGGCTCTCAAGACCGGTGCCTCCAAGCTGTATGTGGAGGATCTGAATAAGGAATTTATCGAGGACGTGGTCATCCCCTGCGTGCAGATGGGCGCCAAATATGAAAATACCTACCTGCTGGGCACCTCCATGGCGCGTCCGATCATCGCCAAGCGGCTGGTGGAGATCGCCAAGGCCGAGGGCGCGGACGCCATCGCCCATGGCTGCACCGGCAAGGGCAACGATCAGGTTCGCTTCGAGCTGGCTGTAAAGGCATTTGCTCCCGACATGCCCATCATTGCTCCTTGGAGAATCTGGGACATCAAGGGTCGTGAGGAAGAGATCGACTATGCCGAGGCGCATAATATCCCGCTGAAGATCAGCCGCGAAACCAACTACTCCAAGGATAAGAACATGTGGCACCTCTCCCATGAGGGTCTGGAGCTGGAGGATCCCGCCAACGAGCCGAAGTACGCCGGCAACATGGAAATGGGCGTGACCCCCGAGGAGGCTCCCGACGAGGGCGAATACGTGTCCATCGACTTCGAAAAGGGCGTTCCGGTAGCCGTCAACGGCGAAAAGATGAGCGCTGTGGATCTGGTATGGAAGCTCAACGAGCTGGGCGGCAAGCACGGCGTGGGCATCATCGATATCGTGGAGAACCGTCTGGTGGGCATGAAGTGCCGCGGCGTTTATGAAACTCCCGGCGGAACCATCCTCTATCAGGCGCATGAGATGCTCGAGCAGCTCTGCCTCGATAAGTATACCCAGCATTATAAGCAGCGCATGGCTCTGGAATTTGCCGATCTGGTTTATAATGGCCAGTGGTATTCTCCCCTGCGCGAGGCTATGACCGCCTTCTGCACCAAGACGCAGGAAACCGTGACCGGCACCGTGAAGCTCAAGCTCTATAAGGGCAATATCATCGGCGCAGGCATGACCAGCCCCTATTCCCTCTATGATCCTGAGATCGCCACCTTCGATGCAGAAGACGTGTACGACCAGACTTGGTCTGCGGGCTTTATCACTCTCTTTGGTCTGCCCACGCAGGTGCATGCCAAGATGCAGATGAAGAATGGTCTGATGAAGTAAAAAACGGTTCTATATTCAGGGGCAACCGCGTGGTTGCCCCTGTTCATGCATGCTATATATCATATTCAAATAGATTATTCAGGAGGAACCACCTATGAAACTTTGGGCAGGCAGATTGCAGGGTCAGGTGGATGAAAAGCTCAACCAGCTCAATGCATCCATCGGCTTTGATTCCAGAATGTATAAGCAGGACATCACCGGCTCCATCGCCCATGCGAGGATGCTGGGCAAGCAGGGCATCATCTCCGCCGAGGACAGCCAGAGCATCGTGTCCGGGCTGAAGGATATCCTTGCCGAGATCGAGGCAGGCACGCTGGAGATCGATATGACCAGCGAGGATATCCACACCTTCGTGGAGGGCGAGCTCACCCGCCGCATTGGCGATGCCGGCAAGCGCCTGCATACCGCCCGCAGCAGAAACGATCAGGTGGCGCTGGATATCCGCATGTACCTTGCCGATGAGATCGACAAGACCATCGCCCTCGCCAAGGAGCTGGTTTTGGCGCTGTGTGAAACGGCAAAGCAGCACCTGCAGTCCGTCATGCCCGGCTATACCCATCTCCAGCGCGCCCAGCCGGTAACGATGGGTCACTACCTGATGGCATATGCCCAGATGCTGCTGCGGGATATGGATCGCCTGAAGGATTGCAAGGCGCGCACGCTGGTTCTGCCGCTGGGCTGCGGTGCGCTGGCTGGCACCACCTATCCTCTGGATCGGGAATTTGTGGCGGAGCAGCTGGGCTTTAACGGCGTGTGCATGAACTCTCTGGATGGTGTGTCCGATCGGGACTTCGTGCTGGAGCTGCTCAGCGACCTTTCCATCATGATGATGCACCTCTCCCGCTTCAGCGAGGAGATATGCATGTGGTGCAGCTGGGAGTTTAAGTTCATCAGCCTGTCGGACGCCTTCTCCACCGGCTCCTCCATCATGCCCCAGAAGAAGAACCCCGATATTACCGAGCTTGTGCGCGGCAAGACCGGTCGCGTCTATGGCGACCTGATGACCCTGCTCACCGCCATGAAGGCGCTGCCCCTTGCCTATAATAAGGATATGCAGGAGGATAAGGAGGCTGTGTTCGATGCGCTGGATACCGCCCAGCTGAGCCTCGAGGTGCTATCTCCCATGCTCCGCAGCGCCACCTTCCACCCCGCCAACATGAAAAAGGCTGCGCAGGGCGGCTTCATCAACGCCACCGACGTTGCCGATTACATGGTTCGCAAGGGCATCCCCTTCCGCGACGCCTATTGCGTCACCGGCAGGCTGGTGAACCGCTGCATCGAGCTGGGAACCAATCTGGATGAGCTGCCGTTGGCGGAGTATAAGGCATTCAGCCCGGTGTTTGACGAGGATGTGTATCCCGCCATCGACCTGCTCACCTGCGTATCCCAGCGCAAAACCTTGGGCGGCCCCGCGCCGGAAACCGTGGCTGCGCAGATCGAGGCTGTGCTGGCAAGGCTCTGATATATAGCTGAATACAGTATTTAATTGGGACGCTTCGAGGTCTAAGCTTCGAAGCGTCCCTTGCTTTATGCCTTGTTGGAAGGCTGTAATCATTACGAAATTGTATCAAATGGCAGCTGGCTTCTGTGGAAATGTGGCTTGCTCGCGCTGGTTTTGCATAAAAAACGGGTCAAAATCGGGTCGAAACGGGGGTTTATTCTGTAAATATTTAGGATTTTTTGCGAATTATAACAAAACATCGGGAGTTTTATGATATAATATAATTGGAAAAGGAGGGTGCTCCCTATGAAGAAACGATGGACGGCTCTGCTGCT
The DNA here is from genome assembly GCA_964458825.1 of uncultured Oscillospiraceae bacterium. GTDB lineage: Bacteria > Bacillota > Clostridia > Christensenellales > Aristaeellaceae > SFTH01. Next base: position 5,993 of record CAYWLE010000035.1, read on the forward strand.
GCTCATCTCTCTGGCGCTTGGCATGGCTGGCTTCGGCCCCGCGGCGCTGGCGGAGAGCCGCACGGTCTACGTCGCATCCAACACCCTGAAGGTTTATAAAAAGGCTTCCACCTCCTCAAAGCTGCTCGGCGTGATGGCTTATGCCGAAAAGCTGAGCTGTCTGGCCGTTAGCGATAGCTGGGCGCGGGTGGAAAACGCCAGTGGTGATATTGGATATTGCAAAAAAAGCAGCCTGACCACGGAAAACCCCAATACGCTGGATAAGACGGTGTACATCACCAAGTCCGGCGTGAAGGTCTATAGCCGCCCGTCCACCAGCGCAGAGGTGCTGGTAAAGGTTGGCGACGGCGATCTCAAAAAGGGCTATACCGCCGTTGCCGTAACCAGCGATGGCGACTGGGTGCGCCTGAAGAACGGCAAGAGCTATGGCTATGCACAGATGAAGTACATAAGCAGCGCCCCCGCCGCCGATGAGGCTGCGGATGAGCTGAGCGAAACCGTGTATGTGTCCAGCAATACGCTCAAGGTGTATAAGAAAACCAGCACATCTTCCGCCGTGCTCGGCACGATGAGCTTCGGCGAGAGCCTCACCCTGCTTCAGGCGAGCGATGAATGGGCAAAGGTTCGCAATGATTCCGGCAGCGTGGGCTATTGCAAGCTCAGCGCTCTGACGGATGAAAATCCGAATGGCCTGCCCGTCACCGCCTACGCCACTAAGGATGATGTGAAGGTTTATAAGCGTCCCTCCACCAGCGCGGATGTGCTCAAGAAGCTGGAGGAAGGCAAGGGCGTGGATATGGTCGCCGTCAATAAGGATCGGGACTGGGCGCGTGTGGAGCTTTCCGGTGGCAAGTATGGCTATGTGCAGACGAAGTTCCTCGTGCTGGACGCCCTGCCTGCCGAGCCGGAGCAGATTCCGGGCGAGGACTATGCAAACCTTGAAGGTACAACCGCCTATGTGACCAGCGCCACCCTGAAGGTTTATAAGCATGCGGATGCCGAGGCGGATGTGCTTGGCACGCTGGCCTACGGCGAGGAAACCACGCTGCTGAAGGTGAGCGATGGCTGGGCGATGGTTCGCAGTGGCTCCGGCAGCATCGGCTACTGCGGCTATGGCGGGCTGAGCGATGAAAACCCCAACACCTACGATAAAACCATCTATGCCTCTGGCGATGGCACGCGGGTATATGTGCATCCCAATGATGATGCCTCCGTGGCAGCCACGCTGGATCGGAACCAGAGCATGACGCTGGTTGCCGTGCTGGATGATCTTGGCTGGGGTCGCGTGCGGCTCTCCAGCGGCGCATATGGCTATGTGCAGGCGGACAACGTATCCACAAGCCCGGTGGAGGACGAGGCGAGCAACGCTCCGGTGCAGACCCCCGCGCCGGAGGAGGACGCCTCCGATACGGCAAAGGCGGTAATCGCGCTGGCAACGAAGCAGCTGGGCGATCCTTATGTGTATTCTGCCTGCGGCCCAGATAAGTTTGATTGCTCCGGTCTGGTTTACTACTGCTACAAGGAGGCCGCCGGCATCAAGCTCAACCGCACCGCCTATAGCCAAGGCTACGATGATAAATATCAGAAGATAAGCGATGCAAAGGATCTTCAGCCCGGCGATCTGGTTTTCTTCGATACCAATTCCGGCGATAGTGACCTTTCCGACCACTCCGGTATCTATATCGGCGGCGGCAAGTTCATCCACGCATCCTCCGCCGCCTCGAAGGTGATCCAGAGCAGCCTGAGCAGCGGCTATTACGCACGTACCTTCTCGTGGGGGCGGCGCGTGCTTTGATGGCTTTGCGGCGGGAAGCTTATCTCGCAAACCAACCCGTGTGTTTTCTCCCAAGGGAGAGGCACGCGGGTTTTTTTATTTATGCTTGCTGCCCCAAAGCTGCATAAAACGATGCAAAAATGCCGATGATAGAGCCAGATTTTCCAGTTGAAGGGTTTGGCAAAGGGGGGACTCGGCTTGGTTCGTCGGTGGTTTGGCTGCGTGCTTGGAATACTGCTGCTTGCGGCGCTCGCTCTGACGGCTGGCGCACAGGCGGAGGAGCTGCCGCCGCTGCTGCGCTTGCAGGTGGTGGCGGAGGATGATAGCGCTGCGGCGCAGGCGCTCAAGCGGGCGCTGCGGGATAGCTGCCTGCGCTGCGCGGAGGTTTGCTTGAGCGACGCCGCCGATGCTGCCGAGGCTTACCAGCGGCTGCTTGACCATGCGGCGGACTTTCAGGCTGCCTGCACGGCGCGGGCAAGGGAGCTGGGCTATGGCGGCGAGGTTCGGGCGGAGGTTGGCGTGTATGCCTTCCCGGATCGCCTCTATGGCGGCGTGCTGGTGCCCAAGGGGGATTATCGGGCGCTGCGGATCACCATCGGCGCGGGAGAGGGTCACAACTGGTGGTGCGTGCTCTATCCCACGCTGTGCATCGTAAACGAGGAGGATGCTGCGGGCGATGTGGGTCTGTGCGAGGATGTGCTCGGCTGGCTGGCTGGCAAGGCTGGCTGGCAAGGCTGGCTGATCTGATTCAGAGGCTTTGGGAGGTTTGGTATGAACAGATTTGATATGCGAAAGCTTGGTCTGCGGCGTGCGCTGTGCCTGCTGGCTGCCATGGCGCTGGCTGTCATGCTGGCGGCGCCTGCCCGGGCGGCGCGGGTATTGGAGGTTGGCTCTCGTGGGAGCGACGTGATCAAGGTGCAGAAGCGGCTGATACAGTATGACTATCTGGATGGCACGGCGGACGGGCGCTATGGCGAGGCGACGCGCAATGCTGTGCGGCGCTTTCAGAGAAATAATGGGCTGACGGTGGATGGCAAGGTGGGTGCAAAGACGGCGGCGGCGCTGGGGGTCACGCTGTCGGGCGGCTCCTCTGGCACGGCCTCCACAGCAAAGAGCGGCACGGGCTATGTATCGGCGGATCACAGGCTGCTGGCTCGGCTGGTGTATGCCGAGGCTCGCGGCGAGAGCTATAAGGGTCAGGTTGCCGTGGCTGCTGTGGCGCTGAATCGGGTCAGCAGCGCATCCTTTCCAAACACGCTTTCCGGCGTGGTTTACCAGTCAGGAGCGTTTTCCAGCGTGAGCAACGGCTCCATCAATTGCTCGCCGGATTCCTCCTGCATCCGGGCGGCACTGGACGCCATCAACGGCTGGGATCCCACCGGCGGCTGCCTGTATTTCTATAATGCACGCACTGCGGAGGATGGCTGGATATTTTCACGAACGGTGCAGACGGTGATCGGCAACCATTCCTTTGCCGTTTGAAGAAATGAAGCGGAGGCGATGGACGTTGATCTTGGAGAAGCGGAGTTGGCTACGATCGGCATGCGCCATACTGGCGGCGCTGGCGATATGCATGGGCGTGCTGGCGATTGCCCGAACCCAGCAGCTGGCACAGGCAAACAGCCGCATCAGCGCGGTATACCAGAAGGCTTTCTATGAAACCTGCGAGCTAACGGAGGCTGTGGCGGCGAACTATCGTAAGCTGCTGGTGGCTGGCGAGGATGGGCAGATGCAGGCGCTGCTGGGGGAGATCAGCCGGCAGACGCAGGGCGCGGCGGGCAACCTAGCGCTTCTGCCGCTGGGCGAGGAAACGGTGTCCGCCACGATCAAATTTATCAATCAGGCGGAGGACTTTGCCGAGAGCCTGTCCAGCAGGCTTGCCATCGGCGGCGAGGTGACGGAGCAGGACTTGGATGTGATGGCGATCCTATCGGCGCGTGCCGGGGAGTTTACCGCCGCGATGGAGGCGCTGCTGGAGAGCTATGAGCGCGGCGAGACTGTATTTGACGCGGAGGACTATGCCGAAACGGGCGGCGAGAGCCTCTATCCGCTCACCGGCGAGGCGGCGGACTATCCGGTGCTGCTCTATGACGGCCCCTTCTCCGATGGCGAAGCTGCGGGGAACTACGAATATCTATCCGCCATGCCTGAGATCAGCGCTCGTGAGGCGGAGGATCGGCTGCGGAGCATGCTGGCGGTGGATGAGCTGCGCTATACGGGCGAGAGCCAGCCGGAGGTTGCCTGCTATGAATTTTACCTTCGCTGCGGGGAATATGGCATGAGCGCGGGGGTGACGAAGCAGGGCGGCGCGCTTTTATACCTGCTGCCGGAGAGTCAGGTGAGCGAGGTTTACCTCAGCGAGGAGGAGCTATACCCGCTGGCGGAGGCTTTCCTTCGGGCGCAGGGCTATGGCGAGATGGAAATGAGCTATGTCAGCCGCTTTGGCGGGATACTCACCATCAATTATGCCGCTGTGCAGGATGGCGTGGTGATCTATCCCGAGCTGGTGAAGCTACAGCTATCGATGAAGGATGGCGGCGTGATCGGGCTGGATGCCAGAAGCTACCTGAAGAACCACAGGCAGAGGAGCCTGCCTGCGCCGGCGATGAGCGCACAGGAGGCGATGGGGCGGGTGAGCGGGAGGCTCCAGAGCCTATCGGCGAGGCTGTGCGTGATCCCCCAGAGCGGCGCGGAATACCTGTGCTACGAGGTTTCCGCCGCCAATGCGGACGGAGATTTCCTGGTGTACATCGATGCGCTGACCGGCGCAGAGCGGGAGCTGATGCAGGTGATATCAAGAGAAAATGGAACGCTGGTGATGTAAGATATGAATGCAAGCCTTTCACCCACGCGCACAGCGCCGCATACGATGCAGCAGACCCTCTATGCGGAGCGTGAAGCAGCTATGATCTTGCGCGGCGATCTTTTTTCCGCCTGCCTGGACCCGGTGGTTGGTTCGGAGCAGGGCGGCATTCGGCCGGTGCTGGTGGTGCAGAACGACGTGGGCAATCGCTATAGCCCCACGGTGATCGTGCTGGCAGTGACCGGACAGATCAACAAAAGCAGGCTGCCCACCCACGTGCCCATCGCCGCCGGAAATACAGGGCTGGCGAAGGACAGCGTGGTGCTGGCAGAGCAGATACGCACGCTGGATAAACGCAGGCTGCGGGAGAAGATCGGCTCCCTACAGCCTGAGGTGATGCAGAAGGTGAGCGAGGCGATGCAGGTTTCGCTGGGGTTTACGATATAAAATAAAGCAAAAATCATCGGAGGTTCCATCACCTTCGATGATTTAATTTGCCAAATAAGCTGTCACAGGGCAGCCTGCCCATCCACAAAGGCTTTGATCTCTTCTATCTGCCCTTGGGCGGCGGCGCGACCAAGGGCATAGCAGGCTTGCAGGTGATCGGGGTTGCGATCGGTGCGGCTCACGGGCAGCGGGGCGGCGGGTCGGATCACGAGTATGCGTCCGGCAGCCTCCTGTTGTCGCACATAGGCAAGCGAGGCATTGTAAACCTCATGCCGGTGCTCCAGCAGCTCCAGCGCTGCGGGGTAGCGGCGCAGGGACAGACGCATGACGGGCAGAGCGCGGTTTTTCTGCTTGCGATAATCGGCGGGCTGGGTCAGCACCACAAGGTTGCGCTCATAGCCCATTTCCTCAAAGCGCCGCAGGGGAATGGAATCGGCAATGCCGCCGTCGAGGTATTTCCGCCCGTCGATCTCCACGGGTCTGGATACCATGGGCATGGATGCTGAGGCACGGAACCAATCCATATCCGCGCCGTCGCCCAGCTCGCAGCGGTGCAGCACAGCCTCGCCAGATTCGATATCGGTACATACCACATAGAAGGGCATGGGGTTGGCGCGGTAGGCAGCCACATCGAAGGGATCGAGGCTTTCCGGCAGCTCGCGATAGCAGAAATCCGCGCCGTAGAAATCGCCGGTTCGAATGAGCGAGCGCAGACCGCAGTAGCGTGGGTCGCGGCAGTAACGCTTGTTATAGCGCAGCACGCGACCAGCCTGCCGGGATTTGAAATTGCAGCCGAAAACTGCGCCGGCAGACACGCCCACGCAGGCGTCGAAGCCTATGCCGTTTTCCAGCAGCACATCAATCACGCCGGCGGTAAATAGACCGCGCATGGCGCCGCCCTCCAGCACAAGACCGGTTTTCAAGGGGATCACCTCGCTCTTTTAATATGGAGAGAACTATACCATAGTTTCGCTGAAATTTCAAGCGCAGCTCTGGCAAAACAAACTGCTGGAAAGACGAAAAAAAGGCTTGACAAATGCCGCGCTTTGATGTA
>CAYWLE010000036.1:0-12070 GCA_964458825.1 uncultured Oscillospiraceae bacterium
TTTTCCATGGCCTGACGTGCTTCAGGTACGTTGATGGTGTTGGAATTCTTCATGATGGTCTTCTCCTTTTCGGGCCGCGAATGTCCTCGCAGCGCTTTATTTTCGACTGCGCCGGACATTCGCCCGAATCAGTCTGGAGCTATTTTGACCACATGCGAAGCAAATAAACTGGAAATTAGCGACTGGGAAAAAGCAGGCATCCGCTTTTTTCCGTCTTTTCGTCTTTTCGTCTTTTTTTTGCAGCGCCCTGCTTGCCATCGATCATCAGTTCACGGCGGCGTCGCGCAGCCTGCCCCCATAGGTTGCCTCGGCAAGGCGGATCACAGCCTGTGCATCGGCGCTCTGGCTATCCACAAGCAGGGCGTGCGCCTCGTCGTGCACGGTCTTGAGCATCTGCGTGTCGCCCGCCAGCGTACCCACGCCGGTGACGATGCTGCCCGATTGCCGCGTGCCAAAGAGGTCGCCCGGGCCGCGCAGCTCCATGTCCTTCTGGGCGATCTTGAAGCCGTCGGTGGTGGAGGAGAGGAACTTCAGCCGCTCGTTTGCCTCCGCCATCAGGAAGCACCAAGCCTCGTCGCTGCCCCTGCCCACGCGCCCACGCAGCTGATGCAGCTGGGCAAGCCCAAAGCGCTCGGCATTTTCGATCACCATAACCGATGCGTTCGGCACGTTCACGCCCACCTCGATCACCGTGGTGGAAACCAGCACGTCCGCCTGTCCCGTGCGGAACCTCTCCAGCACGGTCTCCTTGTCGGCTGCCTTCATCCGGCCATGCACCAGCTCTATGCGCATATCCGGCAGGTCATGCGTTCGCAGCTCCTCGTAGACCTCCTCTGCCGGGCGCGCCTCCACGGCCTCCGATTCCTCAACCAGCGGGCAAACCACATACACCTGCCTGCCCGCCCGCACCTCTCTTCGCAAAAAGCCGTACATATCCTGCCGCTTTGCCTCCGGCACGATGCGCGTGCGCACAGGCTTGCGTCCGGGGGGCAGCTCGTCAATGATGGAAATATCCAGATCGCCATAGAGGATCAGCGACAGCGTGCGCGGTATGGGCGTTGCAGACATCACCAGCACGTTGGCGTGCTCGCCCTTCTTTCCCAGCAGCGTCCGCTGACGCACGCCGAAGCGATGCTGCTCGTCGGTCACGGCAAGCCCGAGGTTTTTGTATTCCACACCCTCGGTTATCAGCGCGTGGGTGCCGATCGCCACATCCCACTCTCCTGCCGCAATGGCTGCGTGCGCCTCCCGGTGCTGCTTCTGCGTTAGGCTGCCCGTGAGCAGCCCTACACGCAGCCCCAGCGGCTCCAGCATCGCCTTGGCTCCCTCGTAATGCTGGCGGGCGAGCACCTCTGTGGGCGCCATCAGCGCCGCCTGATAGCCAGCCTTGCAGGCAAGGTAGATAGCTCCGAAGGCGACGGCGGTCTTGCCGCTGCCCACATCGCCCTGAACCATGCGCGCCATGGCATAGGGGGAAGCCATGTCTGCCGCTGCTTCCTCCAGCACACGTTTCTGTGCGCCAGTGGGCGGGAAGGGCATGGACTGCCAAAAGCGCTCCAAAGCCTGCGCGGGGCAGGCGATCTCCACGCCCGGCTCGCCGCGGCCACGGCTCATGGCAAGCGCCAGCTGGTAAAGCAGCAGCTCCTCAAAGGCGATGCGTCGGCGCGCTGCTTCCAGCGCCTCCCGGCTATCGGGAAAGTGGGCGTTGCGCATGGCAAAGTTTCGCTCGCAGAGGTCATGGCGGCGGCGCAGAGCCTCGGGCAGCTCGTCCGGCCACTGACCCTCGCATGCCTTCAGCGCCGTCTCCACGCTCTGGCGAACCGCCTTGGCTGGTATGCCGGGAATATTTTTATAGACGGGTATGATACCCGTGTCCTGCTCGATGACCGGGCTGACGAGCTGCAAGCTGCCGCCGCGAGCCTCGCAGCGACCATAGAGCATAAGCTCCCTTCCCCGCGTTAGCTGATCCTTAAGCCACGGCTGGTTGTACCACACGGCGGGCAGGGTTTCCGTATCGTCGGTAACGTACACCTTGGTAATCAGCAGCCGCCTTGCCCGGCGCTGGCTAACCTCTCCAGCCACGCGCACGCGCACCGACCATGCCTGACCCGGATGCACCTCGCTCAGCGGCGTGAACTGGCTCAGGTCGCGATAATCCCTCGGGAGGAACATCACCAGATCGCGCACGCTGCGTATGCCCGCCGCCTCGAATGCCTTCATCCGCGCCGGGCCGACGCCCTTGATGGACTGTAGCGAAATATCCACTGTGCCGTCCTCCTCTCCTACTCTATCCTTCCCTTGCCGCGCCTTAGCGGATACCCTCTTCAAAGAAGAAGAAATCCCAACCGCTGCGCGTGCAGCGCATGCGGGAGGGATTATCTTCCTGTGCAAGACCTGTCTATGCAGATCCGAGCTGTTCAAAAATGCCTTCTCAGGCGCATAAGACCATGCAGGGCTTATTCCACGGCAATGAGATAATAATACAGCGGCTGTCCGCCATACTGCATTTCCACATCGCAGTCGCCATAGACCTCACTCAGTGCGTCCACCAGCCGCTGCGCATCCTCCTCGGTCACGTCGCTGCCGTAGTACACGGTGATCAGGCTGGCTTCCTCGTAAGCCTCCAGCATCTTGGCTGTCACATCCAAGCCAACCTGATGGATCTCACTGCCGAGCACGTTGAGCTTATTATCGATCATGCCCATGATATCGCCCTGATGGATCTCCCGATCATCATAGGTGGTATCGCGCACGGCATAGGTGATGGATGCGGTATGCACGTTTTCGGCTGCCTCGGTCATAGCGGCGGTGTTATCCTCCACGCTCATTTCGGTGGAGAAGGCAAGCGCCGCAGAGATGCCCATGGGCACGGACTTGGTGGGCAGCACGATCACATTTTTATCCGTAAGCGCGCTGGCCTGCTGGGCTGCGAGGATGATATTGGTATTATTGGGCAGTATGAACACGTTCTTGGCGTGGGTGGCCTCCACTGCCTTTGCCAGATCCTGTATGCTGGGGTTCATGGTCTGACCGCCGTCCACGATCTGATCTACCATCAGCTCGCGGAAGATGGCGTCCAAGCCGTCGCCCAGCGCCACCGCCACGATGCCGTAATCCTTCTGGCGGGCAGCCTCGGCCTCGGCTCGCTTTGCCTCGCGCTCGCGTGCTTCCTCGAACATGTTGTCGATCTTGATGGCGTCCAGCTCGCCAAGCTCCAGCGCATACTGCAAAGCCTTGCCCGGCTCATTGGTATGTACGTGAACCTTGACCACCGACAGATCGGAGATCACCAGCACGCAATCGCCAATTTTTTCCAGCCGCCTGCGCAGGCGAACCACGTCGCCCTCCTTCATATCCGGGCGGGGATGGGACACGATAAACTCCGTGCAGTAGCCAAACTGGATCTCGTCCACGCTCAGGTCGCCATGGTCGTCCTCATATTCGCCGGGCATGGAAACCGCCTCGGCGCTGCTCTCCATTTCAACGGTTTCGCCGGTGAGCGCCGCGTACATGCCCTTGAAGATCACCATCAGACCCATGCCGCCGCTATCCACCACGCCCGCCTGCTTGAGCACGGGCAGCATCTCCGGTGTCTTTCTGAGTATGGCGTCGCCAGAGGCGATCAGAAGCTTAAACAGCTCCTCTATGCTTGCGCATTTGCCGCCGTTCTTTTCCATATCCTCGGCAATGACGCGGATCACGGTGAGGATCGTGCCCTCCTTGGGCTTCATCACAGCCTTGTAGGCGGTATTGGCGCCCTCCCGCACGGCACGGATGAGCAGCTGGCAATCGATATCCTCATGGCCAGCCAAGCCGCGGGCAAAGCCGCGCAGAATCTGGCTGAGGATCACGCCGGAATTGCCGCGAGCGCCCTTGAGCGCGCCGCGCGCCACGGCGTCCATCACATCGCCTGCGCCGGTCACGCGCTTGAGGTTCATTTCCTTGACCGCCGCAGTGATGGTCTGCGACATATTTGAACCCGTATCGCCATCCGGCACGGGGAATACATTCAGCGCATCCACGCTCTCGCGGTTCTGCACCAGCAGGGCAGCGCCGGAAGAAAGCATCTCCTTGAGCAGGATGCCGTCTATCTTTGTTTTAGCCATTTTGTCCTCCAACTATGCGCGAAAAAAATCAAACGCGGATATCTTCCACGCAGACGTTTACGCGCCCTACCGGAATACCCGTGAGATGTTCCACCTTGTATTTCACCGTTTCAATGATCGAAGCCGCCACAGCGCTGATCGAAATGCCATATTCCACAATGATGAACAGGTCGATATCCACCTTATCGCCCGAAGTGCGGATCTTCACGCCGCGGCCGAGATTTTCCCTGCCCATCAGCTGAACGATGCCGTCTGTGGAGCGCTTGGAGGCCATGCCAACGATGCCATAGCAATCCAGCGCGGCATAACCAGCCACGCGCACGAGCACATCGTCGTTGACCGTTACCAGACCAAGCTCGGTCGTAAACTTGCAATCCATGTCAAAACCTCCGTTCAGAACTTGAGCTGCGCCCCGCCCGGCCATCGGGAAAGGCGTATTTCAGCGGCGGATTATAATTCCACCTAGTATCAGTATAACTGGTTTTTCGTAAATATGCAAGCACATCTCAAAAAAACAGGGGGTGGAGGCTGCGAAAATGGTTAAGATCGAATATTATCTGTCAAAATTCAGAATTTTTACACTCTTCCCACTTGCGTTTTGCGCGATTCAATGCTATAATTCAAATGTTTTGATGCGACATACCCTTGAAGGAGGTGTGATAGAGTATGAGAAAGTTTTGTGAAGTTTGCGGCAAGGGCATCGTGTTCGGCAACAACGTGAGCCATTCCAACCGCAAGACCCGCCGCACCTGGGCTCCGAACACGCAGAAGGTAAAAGTTCTCGTAAACGGCGTTCCGAAGAGCATGTCTGTTTGCACGCGCTGTCTGCGCAGCAACAAGGTTGAACGCGCTCTGTGATTCGGTATTTATAAAAGCACTCGAACTAAATGTTCGGGTGCTTTTTCTTTGTGGAGGGGAACCCGTTCCCCTCCAAGCACAGCCTTTATCCAAACCTCCATATCAGAAAGCCGATGCTGATCAAAAGTATCGCCAGCACGCTGGTCCACACCCAATAGGGCACAAACAGCAATAGCACCAGCGCGCCCACCGCCATCAGCACCACGCCGATCACCCTCGTTCCGCTGCGACCGCCGCCGCTCTTTCCAGTGCATATCCTGCTCATGCCCATCGCCTCCATACCCCAGCATATGCACGCCGCCGCCCAGCCGTGCCGCTCCGCCGCGATTTTTACGTTGTTGGATGAAGCCAACTGTGCTATAATATAGTTGGGATCGGAGCGCCGCCGCTCCAAGCCCGGTCTTCCCTGTAAAATAAACGCCTGCCCAGCGCAGCTGCGAGGAGAAAGCATATGGATAAGATCAAAACCACCGTCCGCATCGCCGGAAAGGAATACGCCATAACCACCCACGATAGCCAAGAGCATGTCCAGAGCGTCGCCGCTTGGGTGGATCGCAAAATGAAGGAGCTTGCCGAGTCCAGCAAGCTGCCCGTATCCCAGCTGGCTGTGCTGGCTGCCATAAACGCCACAGACGACATGATGAAGTCCCGCGAGGAAATCCGCCGCCTGAAGCAGGAGCTTGAAACGGTCAAGGCGGAGCTTGAGCGCCTGAGCCACGATGCATAGGCCGGAGCTTCTCTCCCCCGCCGGAAGCGCGCCCGCCATGGTTGCCGCCGTGCAGTGCGGCGCCGACGCGCTCTATCTCGGTGCAGGGGACTTCAACGCCCGCAGGAGCGCGGATAACTTCGGCGGCGAGCTGGATAGCGCCGTTGGCTATTGCCATGCCCGCGGCGTAAAGGTTTATGTCACCCTCAATACCATGGTTCGGCAGGATGAGCTGCACCGCCTTGAGCATACCATCATGGAGATCTGCCGCGCAGGCGCCGATGGCGTGATCGTGCAGGATATCGGCGTGGCTCGCGCCGTTCGCCAGATGGCTCCCAGCCTTCCCCTGCACGCCAGCACCCAAATGGCCGTGCATAACCGGCAGGGCGTGGATTTTCTGGTTCAGCAGGGCTTCAGCCGGGTGGTGCTTGCCCGCGAGATGGAATATGCTGAGATCGCCCGCTGTGCCGGTCGCGGGGCGGAGCTGGAGGTCTTCGTTCATGGTGCGCTCTGCGTGTCCTGCTCCGGCCAGTGCCTGCTCTCCAGCATGATTGGCGGCAGAAGCGGCAACCGCGGCATGTGCGCCCAGCCCTGCCGCATGAAATACCGCATGGATGGTCGGGAGGGCTACCTGCTCTCCACGAAGGATCTATGCGGGTTGGATGGTCTGCCTCAGCTGATCGAGGCGGGCGCGGACAGCCTGAAGATCGAGGGCAGGCTCAAGCGGCCCGAATATGTGGCGCTCACCACCGGCGTCTACCGCGCCGCGCTGGATCGCCAAGCCTCGGGCGCGGATTTTGACATGGCGCATGCCAAGGCGGAGCTTCGGCAGATGTTCAACCGCGGCGGCTTCACCCGTGGCTATGGCTTCGGCGTGGAGGATAGCGAGCTGATGTACCATGCCCGTCCCAACCACATAGGCGTGGAGATCGGCTCCTGCCGCAAAAGTGGCGAAATCAGCTTGGATGCGGCTGTCGATCCCAAGGACGCGCTGGTGCTGCGCCGCGGCTGCGAGGATATGCCCGTAAAGGCAGGCTCCTATGGCGAGGCCCGGCGGGGCGACCGGCTGGTTCGTCTGGTTTCCCAGCAGCAGATGCACGCAATGCAGGAGCGCTTTTCCGGCGAGAAGAAGAAATTCTCCATCAAGGCAGCGCTTTCCCTGCATATCGGCAAGCCCGCCCATTTGGAGCTTTGTGACGGCGCGCATACCGTGCAGGCGGAGGGCGACGTGGTTCAGCAGGCACAGAGCCGACCCGCCGATCCCGAGCGCATCCGCAGCCAGATGGACAAGCTGGGCGACACTCCCTTTGCGCTGCAAAATATCAAAATGGATATCGATCCCATGGCTTACCTGCCCGTGTCCGCGCTCAACGGTCTGCGCAGGCTCTGCGTTGAGCGGCTGATCAAGGCGCGCATGGGTAAAGCCGTCCCCTGCGGGTCGCTTGCTCTGCCGGAGGTGGAGCCAGCCAAGCAAAGCAAACCACGCCTGCTTGCCCGCAGCGGCGATCCAAGGCTGCTGCGTCGGGCGCTGGAGGCAGGCGCGGAGGCTGCGATATTTGCCCCCGAGGACGTGCGCATACCCGCGCTGGATGCGGCGCTGGAGCAGCTTCCCGAGCGCTTCTCTCTGGCTGTGCCGATGGTGCTTGCCGAGCGCTCGCTCGATGCCCTCAATTGCTGGGCAAACCAGCATGCTAGCCGCATCGACCGCTGCTACCTGAGCAACGTTGCCCAGCTTGGGCTTGACTGGCCCGGCGAGCGCATTGCAGATTCCCCTCTGAACATCGCCAACAGCCTGAGCCTTGCCCAGCTGCATGATTGGGGCATGGATACCTACCTGCCCTCGCCGGAGCTGAACCGGGCGCAGATCGAGGCTCTGGGTGGTCGGTGGGAGCTGATCGTCTATGGTCGCCTGCCGCTGATGCAGCTGCGCCACTGCCCGCTGCGGGCAGCCCTCGGCCTGCCGGGCAGGCATCGGGCTTGTAGGCGCTGCGACGGCTGCGACCAAGCCAGCCACATCAGCCAGAAAACCCTTGCCGACCGCACCGGCGCCGCCTTTCCCCTGCGGCGCATCGCCACCGAGGATGGCTGCGTGATACAGCTGCTCAACAGCGCCCGGCTCATGACCCTGCGGCGCAGCCTGCCCGCCTGCGAGGCTTGGATCCTCCTTCTGGATGCCGAGGATCCCATCGAGGCTGTGGTTCGCCTGCATGCCGCCGCGCTGCGGGGCGAGGATTTCCGTGCCGACGCGGCATGGAGTGCCATTGAGAATATGAATACCACCACCGGGCACTACTTCCGTGGTGCAGAATAGACCCGCCCGCCGCCCAGCCGCACAGGCACAGGCGGCAGGCGTCCAAGGAGCAGACACAGCATGAATGAAAAGAACCTTCGGGTATTGGAATTTCCAAAAATACGGGAGCGGATGGCCGTCCTCGCCATCAGCGATATGGGCAGGGAGCGGGCGCTGAGCCTCGTTCCCTCCAGCGACGCCTTTCTGGTGCGCCGCATGCAGGCGCAGACCGAGGAGGCAGCCACGGTGCTTGCCTACAACGGCTCCAACCCCATGTGCGCCTTCATCGATGTGCGCGAGTTTCTAAAGCTTGCGCAGATCGGCTCCACCCTCTCCGCCAAAACCATCCTTCAGGTCGGCGACGCCATCAAGGCAAGCAGGCTGGTGCGCGGCGCGCTGGTGACAGATCGGGAGGACACTCCCCTGCTGACCGAGCTTGGCGGAGCCCTCTATACTAACCGCCGTCTGGAGGAGGATATCTTCGACGCCATACTCTCCGAGGATGAGATCAGTGACCACGCCAGCCCCACCCTCGCCGATATCCGCCGCCACATCCGCCTGCTCAACGACCGCATACGGGATAAGCTCAATTCCCTCGTGCGCGGCGCAGGTGCAAAGTATCTGATGGACGCCATCATTACCATGCGCAACGGCAGATATGTGGTTCCGGTGAAGGCGGAGTGCCGCTCCAGCGTGCCCGGCATCGTACACGATCAGTCCGGCACAGGCTCCACCCTCTTTATCGAGCCGATGGCCGTGGTGGAGGCTGGCAACGAGCTGAAGCAGTGGGATCTAAAGGAAAAGGCGGAGATCGAGCGCATCCTCGCCGCCTTCTCGGCCGAGATCGCGCCGGACGCGGAGCTGATCTCCCAGAGCCTTGAGACCCTTGCCGAGCTGGACATGATCTTTGCCCGCGCCGCGCTGGGTCGCAGCATGCACGCAGTGCCGCCCAAGCTCAATACCGAGGGGCGGGTCAAGCTCATTCGTGCGCGGCATCCGCTGATTGACCCCGCAAAGGTGGTTCCCAGCAACCTCTGGCTGGGCGAGGATTTCACCACGCTGGTGATCACCGGCCCCAACACCGGCGGCAAGACGGTCACGCTCAAAACCGTGGGTCTGCTCAGCCTGATGGCACAGGCAGGCATGCAGATACCCGCCGCCTATGGCTCGGAGCTTGCCATATTCGATGAGGTATATGCCGATATCGGCGATGAGCAGAGCATAGAGCAGTCCCTCTCCACCTTCTCCAGCCACATGACCAATATCGTGCACATCCTCTCCAGCGTCACGGATAATTCCCTCGTGCTCTTTGACGAGCTGGGTGCCGGCACCGACCCCACCGAGGGCGCGGCGCTTGCCATATCCATCCTAACCAGCCTGCTGAAGAAGCAGGTGCGCACCATGGCAACCACCCACTATAGCGAGCTGAAGGTGTTTGCCCTCACCACCTCCGGCGTGGAAAACGCCTCCGTGGAGTTCAATGTGGAAACCCTGCGGCCCACCTACAGGCTGTCCATCGGCGTGCCGGGCAAGTCCAACGCCTTTGAGATATCCCGCAAGCTGGGTCTGCCGGAGGAGCTGATCGAGGGTGCAAAGGAGAAGCTCACCCGCGATCAGGTGCGCTTTGAAGATGTAATCGCCAATGCGGAATACCATCGCCAGATCGCCGAAAAGGAGCGTCGGCTGGCGGAGGAGGCGCATATCGAAACCCAGCGCCTGCGCGACGAGGCAGAGAAGCTGCGCGCAGACCTCAGCGCCAGCCGGGAGCAGAGCCTGCGCAAGGCAAAGGACGAGGCTCGGCGCATCCTCCAGCGCGCCCAGCAGGAATCCGAGCAGCTGATCTCCGAGCTCAAGAAAGCAAACCGCGGCGAGCTGAAGGAGCATGAGCTGCATGCCATGCGTGCCAAGCTCCAGAGCGCCATCGATGCAAATTCCGAGCAGCTCGTTCCCAAGGCTGCCAATGTGGGTGAAACGCCCGCCGAGGTGCATGTGGGCGATACTGTGGAGCTTATAAACCTCGGCGCCAAGGCAGTGATCCTCACCCTGCCCAATGCGCAGGGCGAATGCACGGTGCAGGCAGGCGCGCTCAAGCTCAAGGCAAAGCTCAAGGACATGCGCACCGCCGAGCCAGACAAGCCAAAGAAGCAGCCCAAGTCCGGCGGCAGGGTGGTTATCGGCGCTCGACCCGTGGAAACCGAGTGCGATGTCCGCGGCTGCAACCTCGAAGAAGCGCTCATGGCCGTGGATCTCTTCCTTGACGGCGCGGTGCTCAACCGGCTCAAGACCGTCAGCATCATCCATGGCAAGGGCACGGGCATCCTCCGCGCAGGCATCCACAGGCACCTCAAGCAGCAGAAGAGCGTGAAGGAGTTTCGTCTCGGCCGCTATGGCGAGGGCGAGGACGGCGTGACCATCGTCACCATGAAATAAGCCAAGCCAACCGCTTGTTCACACTTCGTTCATGCCCCGTTCATGGCTGCGGCTTATGATAGAGCGTGCATAAAGCCACAAGCAAAAACCATTACCCATGCAAGGAGTGAGGCATTTTGTCTACGCTAAAGATACTGCTGGTGGACGACGACCCCAACATCCGCCAGCTGGTAAACCTGTATCTGGAAAAGGAGGGCTTCGAAGTCACGATGGCTTCTCGGGGCGATGAGGCGCTCAAGCTGTTCAAAACCTCGCCGCCGAACCTGATCCTGCTGGATATCATGCTGCCGGGCATGGATGGCTGGCAGGTTTGCCGGGAGGTTCGCAAGGTATCCAACATCCCCATCATCATGCTCACCGCCAAAGACGAAACCTTTGATAAGGTGCTCGGGCTTGAGCTGGGCGCGGATGATTATGTCGCCAAGCCCTTCGATATGAAGGAGTTGGTTGCCCGCATCAAGGCGGTGTCCCGCCGCTTTCAGGCTGCCGAAACGCCGGATAAGGAGCTGGTGTTCCCGGGGCTTACCATCAATATCAACCAGTACACGGTGATGTATATGGGGCGCGAGCTTGAAATGCCGCCCAAGGAGCTGGAGCTGCTCTATTTCCTAGCCAGCCACCCCGGCATGGTATTCACCCGTGAGCAGCTGCTGGAGCAGGTGTGGGGCTACGATTATTTCGGCGATTCCCGCACGGTGGACGTGCATGTAAAGCGCCTGCGCGAGAAGCTAACCGAGGGCGAAAGGCTCGGCTGGCAGATCAAAACCGTGTGGGGCGTGGGCTACAAATTCGAGGTGAAGTAAGGCATGCACAGCGGACTGTTCTGGCGCACCTTCAGCGCCATACTGGCCGTGGTTCTGGTCACAGTGGCTCTCTTTGCCGGTGTGCTGATGTCGGCGCAGGGCTCCATTGCGCAGGAAACCTATGAAACGGAGGTGCGCATGCAGGCGCGGCAGGTGGCACAGTATATGCAGCACCTCAACCAGCTCAACCTCGTGCGCAGCAATGCTACCATCCAGATGCTGGTAAATGAAAAGATCACCGATATCTATGAGCAGTACAATGCCGATATCTGGCTGGTATCCTATAATGCCAATTCCGCCACCATCCAGTATATCGACCGCAGCTGGAATACCTCCGAGGGCATCGCATCGGCTGCCGTCAGCGAACAGCTGGGTATTGTGCAGACGGGTCAGGAGATCCGTGCCACGGGGCTTTTCAAGGAGCTGGGCGATCATATCGTCACCATCGGCGTGCCATGGACATATTCCGATGGCCGGGTGGTGGGCGCGGTGCTGCTGCATATTCCCAATGAGCAATTGAAGGTAAGCATATGGAGCACCCTGCCCACGGCCGCCCTGCCCGCCACGGTATCCATGGCGCTGGGCGCGGTGCTTGCCTTCCTTGTGGCGCGCAGCCAAACCAAGCCCATACAGGAGATCGAGCGTGCGGTGCGCGCCTTCAGCCGCGGCGACCTCAGCCAGCGCGTGCAGCTCAGCTGCGGCGGCGAGCTGGAGCAGCTGGGCCATTCCATCAACCGCATGGCTGGCGAGCTGGACGGGCTAGAGCAGTCCCGCCGCAGCTTCGTCGCCAATGTTTCCCATGAGCTGCGCTCCCCCATGACCAGCATGAAGGGCTATGTGGAAGCCATGCTGGACGGCGTGATCTCCGATGAGGATC
>CAYWLE010000037.1:0-11689 GCA_964458825.1 uncultured Oscillospiraceae bacterium
CTCTTGACTTTTATTAGTTAGTCTTTCGTGTCCAAGATCATTGACAAACCTACAGATCACTTATCAACGATCCATACAATGTATATACACCTGATATCCACAATTTATCAACATGTATGTTTGCGGCAGGCATGGAAAGGCAGAAAAGAAAGCTGCCATGGCTTGGCTGCCCCAAATTGGGCTTTATTGGCTTGGCTGGAGAAGATTGCATTTTTCGCGTTAAAGATGCAATTTTCCTATTGCAAATATTCCATCGGGGTGCTACAATAGATATACATTTTCCACAGAAATGAGTCATTTATCCACAGTCTGTGAGGTAAATGTGGATAAATGACTTTTATATGCTGATTTTATTTCCAAAATTAGATAAAACAGGCTGGCTGCTTTACTTTTTCGGCTAAATTCAGCTGTCGGAGCGCGTCTGCGGGCGGCACGGCGACGAAGGCTGGGGAATCGGCTCAAGATGGAGGAAGCATCGAGGGCGGCGGCAAGCTCTGCTTTGCGCGTTTTTTTTTGGGAAGGAAGGCAAGAATGAACGAGCAGGGGGAAAACGGAGGAAGAATGAATTACGCGCCGGAACAAAAGGAAGCATGGGACAAAGCCATATCGATGCTGGAGCAGAACCTGATACCCATATCCTTCAAGATGTGGATCGAGCCGCTGCGGCTGTATTCGGTGACGCAGGACACCATATGCATCGTGACAAACAATTCACTGGTGCTCAACCATGTGAAGCAGCGCTACCTGACCGAGCTATACAACATGATCCACATGTGCTTTGGCAGGAGCTATGAGCTGGAGTTTTTCACCGAGGATGAGATTGCGCGGCAGTCGGCCAACCCAACCCGCACCTCGCTGAACCCCAATTATTCCTTTGAAAACTTCGTGGTTGGTCCAAGCAACAGCTTTGCCTGCGCGGCTTCCCTTGCCGTGGCGGAGCAGCCCAGCGCCGCTTACAACCCGCTGTTCATCTATGGCAGCGTGGGGCTGGGCAAGACGCACCTGATGAACGCCATCGGCAATTATATCGTGGCGGCGGATCCCATGAAGAACGTGCTGCTGACCTCCTCGGAGGCATTCACCAACGAGCTGATCGACGCCATCGTGAAGAAGAAGGGCACGGCGGAGCTGCGAAGCCGCATGCGCAATGTGGACGTGCTGATGGTGGACGATATTCAGTTTCTATCGAAGACGAAATCCACGCAGGAGGAATTTTTCCACACCTTCAATGATCTCTATTCCAAGGGGAAGCAGATCATCATATCCTCGGATAGACCGCCCAAGGACATACCCACGCTGGAGGAGCGCCTGCGCTCCCGCTTTGAGTGGGGACTGATCGTGGATATTCAGAAGCCGGATTATGAAACCCGGGTGGCTATACTGCGCAAGAAGGCGGACGACGAGGGCATAGACGTATCCTATGATGTGATCGATTATATCGCCGCCCGAGTGGAATCCAACATACGCGAGCTGGAGGGTACCCTCACCCGCCTGAGCGCCCAATGCCAGCTGATGGGCACGCCAATCACGCTGGAATGTGCGCAGAGCTCCCTCGCCCAGCTGATGAAGTCCGCCGAGGGACGGCGGATCACGCCGGAGCTGATCATATCCGTGATCTGCGATCAATATGGCGTGACGCAGGAGGACGTGCTCTCCAAGAAGCGCAGCCGGGATATTGCCCTGCCGCGGCAGATCGCCATGTACCTTTGCCGGGAGCTGACCCAGCTTTCCACCACCAACATTGGCCGTGCCTTCGGCGGACGCGACCACACCACCGTCATGCATGGTTGCGATAAGATAAGCGATGAGATGAAGAGCAACTTTGCCTTCAAAAAACGCATTGAAGAGCTGACCTCCATGATCAAAAATGGCTGAGGCTGGCTGGAGACGAAAGGTTAAGAAAGCTGCACAAATATACATGCCATTTTGGGCTGTGCATAAGGCGGCTGCTTTTCCACGCTACATGCACCGGTGCTGTTGATAAAAAAGGCGGCCAAAATGCCGATCATTGCAGGCTTTTGGCGACTTATCCACATTATCCACATAGCTACTACTACGTCTACCTTATATATTTATACTAATAACAAAATCTTGCGGCAGCGCAGGCTGCTGCGCATACAGGAGGCAGAGAGAGCATGAAGTTTAGCTGTTCCACATCCAAGCTCATTGAAGCGCTTCAGATTGCAACCAAGGCGCTGGCAAACCGAACCACCAACCAGATACTGGAGGGCGTGCTGATCGAAACGGCTCTGGACGAGCTTACCCTCACCTGCTCGGACGAGCGCATTACCATTATCACCCGAATCGAGGCAAACGTGTCCGAGCCGGGCCGCGGCGTGGTGCCGGGCAAGCTCTTCAGCGAAATCGTGCGCAGGCTGCCGGATGATACCGTGGATATCCATATGGACAACCGCTTTGTATTCACCATCCGCAGCGCCCATTCCCGCATGAATATCTCCGGTCAGGATGCCGACCTCTTCCCCCGCCTGCCCAAGATGGACGATGAAAGGGAAATTTCCCTGCCGCAGGATATGCTTCGGGATATGATCCAAAAGACGGAGTTCGCCATCGCTGCCGACGACATGCGCGAGGTGCTCACCGGCTGCCTGCTGGAGATTAGCGGCGGCGATGTGACCATGGTTTCGCTGGATGGCTATCGGCTTGCGCTGCGCCGGGCAAGGTGCTCGGATGTGCTGGAGCGCTTCTCCGCCATTATTCCCGGCCGCGCCGTGGGCGATATCGGCAAGCTGCTCTCCGATAATGAGGATGCCTTTGCCCAGCTTTCCTTCGGGGGAAATAAGCTGCATATCCGGCTGGAGAATACCGAGATATATGTCATCCTCATCGAGGGCGAGTATGTGCAGTACAAGCAGATACTGCCCAAGAGCTTTGCTACCCGGGTGGAGCTGGAGCTGGATCCCTTCCGCCGCTGCATTGACCGCGCAGCGCTCATTGCCCGCGAGGGCAGCAACAACCTCATTATGCTGCGCATCGAGGGCGGCACGATGGTGATCGAGGCGCATTCCCAGATAGGCGATGTGCGCGAGGAGCTGGAGGTTCGACAGGAGGGCGCGGATCTGAGCATCGCCTTCAATGTGAAGTACCTGACCGATGTGGTGCGCTACATCGACGCGAACAGCATCGAGATGAACCTGAACAACGCCGTTTCCCCTTGCATCGTGACCCCGGTAAACGATAGCGACTATGTGCATCTGATTCTGCCGGTGCGCACGGGTGCCAGATAATGGGCGGCGATCCCATCTGCGCCATAGCCACGGCAAGCGGCGAGGGCGGCATTGCCATCGTGCGCATGAGCGGCGAAGGTGCAAGGGAGATATTTGCAGCCTGCTTTGCTCCGCTTAGGAAGCGCCCGATCAAGAGCCACAGAATGATGTATGGCCACGCCATTGACGCTGGCGGCGGGGTGATCGACGAGGCAATGGCTGTCTTCTTTGCCGCGCCAGCCACCTACACAAGAGAGGATATGTTTGAAATCCAGTGCCACGGCGGCGATATCTGCGCCCGGCGGGTGCTGGAGCGGGTGATCGAGGCGGGCGCGCGCATTGCCCAGCCCGGCGAGTTTACCCGGCGCGCCTTCATGAACGGCAGGATCGATCTCAGCCGCGCTGAGGCGGTTATGTCGCTGATCGGCGCTGGCTCCGAGGCTGCGGCAAGGGCTTCGCTCAGGCAGCTTGAGGGCGGCGTTTCCGGCTTCGTGCGGGAGGCGAGCGAGGAGCTGAAGGAGTGGATGGCGCTGATCGAGGCATGTACCGACTTCCCCGACGAGGTGGAGGAGGCGGACGCTGCCCGGCGGGTGCTGGCCGGCGTGGGCTGGCTGGCTGGCAGGATCGAGGAAAGATGCGATGAGCGCGGCGCAAGGCTGATACGCGAGGGTGCGAGCATCGTGCTGGCGGGCAGACCCAACGTGGGCAAGTCCTCGCTGATGAACGCGCTTTTGCAGCAGGAGCGTGCCATCGTAACCAGCATACCCGGCACCACGCGGGATGTGCTTACCGAGCGCATACGCCTCGGCGGCGTTACGGCGGAGCTTTCCGATACGGCCGGTCGCAGGCATACCAGCGACCCCGTGGAGAAAATAGGCGTGGATCGTGCGGAGCGGGCAGCGCAGACGGCGGATGTTGTGCTGATGGTGATGGATGCATCCATGCCGCTCACCGATGAGGACAGGGCGCTGCTGGATACGCGGGACGAGCGGAGCATAATCTGCCTGAACAAGTGCGATCTGCCAAGCCGGATAGATGAAGATATAAAGGACATGCCCGGCGTGATGCGCATCAGCGCCGTCAGCGGCGAGGGCATAGCGGCGCTGCTTCGCGAAATGGAGGCGCGGGTGAGCCTATCCGGCGGCATGGAGGAGGGCATGACCCTCGAGCGCCACCTGAGCCTAGCCAAGCGCGCCATAGCGGCGCTGAAGCGTGCCTGCGCAGCCATAGAGGCTGGCATGGCGCTGGATATGGCGGAGATCGACCTGCGGGAGGCGCTTAATGCGCTTTCGGAGATCACCGGCGAGGACGCCTCGGAGGAGGTTATCGACCGGGTATTTCAGAATTTCTGCGTGGGCAAGTAAGCATAAAAAGTGAATCGATAAAAAAGAGGCATAGCATGAATATCAAAGCGGGCATAGCGGAGCTTATCGGCGGCACGCCGCTGGTGGAGCTTGAACAGATCGAGAAAAAATATGGGCTGGAGGCACGCCTCCTTGCCAAGCTGGAGTATTTCAACCCTGCTGGCAGCGCCAAGGACAGGGTGGCTCTGGAAATGATTGAGGATGCGCAGGCACGCGGTCTGCTTGCCGAGGGAGGCACGGTGATCGAGCCAACCAGCGGCAACACGGGCATCGGCATTGCGGCGCTATGTGCGCGGCAGGGCTATCGGGCGATCATCATCATGCCGGATACCATGTCCATGGAGCGGCGGCTGCTGATGAAGGCCTATGGTGCGGAGCTGGTGCTCACCCCCGGCGCACTGGGCATGCAGGGAGCCGTGGACAAGGCGGAGGAGCTGAAGCGGCAGATTCCCGGCAGCATTATTGCCGGTCAGTTTGAAAATCCGGCCAACCCCAACGCCCACTACAAGACCACCGGCCCGGAGCTATGGCGGGATACGGACGGCTGCATAGACGCCTTCGTGGCGGGCATTGGCACCGGAGGAACCATCAGCGGCACGGGCAGATACCTGAAGGAAAAGAAGAAGGATATTCGCATCATCGGCGTGGAGCCTGCGGAAAGCCCGCTGATCAGCCAAGGCAGGGCTGGCTCCCACGGCATACAGGGCATTGGATCAAATTTTGTGCCGGGCAACTATGATGCAGGCGTGGTGGACGAGATCATGCCCATCGCCACGGCGGATTCCTATGCCTATGCACTGCAGCTTGCCGCCTGCGAGGGTCTGCTCTGCGGTATATCCTCCGGCGCGGCGCTGTGCGCGGCTGTGCAGCTTGCACAGATGGAGCAATACCGGGGCAAGACCATCATAGCGTTGATGCCGGATACCGGCGAGCGCTATCTATCCTCCCCCATGTTTGAGTGAAGCAAGAAACAAAGCAAGAAAATAATAAAGCAAAAAGGAAAATGAGAGCATGCAGAACGTAATTCAGGATATCGTAAGGGAGCTTTCTGCCGTGTGCGATCGGGAGGCTGTGTTTGCGCGGACGGACAAGCGGCAGATACCCCAGAAGGATCAGATTATCTATTTCATTCGCGAGCTTCGCAAGGTGGTGTTCCCCGGCTTCTTCAGCGTGGAAAATAATGATTTCTTCCTTGGTTACACGCTGACGAACATTTGGAATGTGCTCCATCAGCAGCTGAAGCTTGCCTTCTCCTATGGCAACGATGATGAGCAGCAGGTGAAGACCCGCGCACAGGAGGTTTGCGAGGCTTTCTTCAGCAGGATACCCGCCGTGCAGCAGATGCTTTTGAAGGATGTGGAGGCGGAGTTTCAGGGCGATCCTGCCGCCCACAGCCGGGCAGAGGTCATATTCAGCTATCCGGGTCTGTACGCCATCTATGTTTATCGCATGGCGCATGAGCTTTACCTGATGAACGTGCCCTTCATTCCCCGCATCATGACCGAGTATGCCCACCGCAACACCGGCATCGACATCAACGCCGGCGCGACCATCGGCGAATATTTCTTCATCGACCATGGCACGGGCATCGTCATTGGCGAAACCACCCACATCGGCAATAATGTGAAGATCTATCAGGGCGTTACCCTCGGCGCGCTCTCCACCCGCAGCGGGCAGGCGCTCGCAGGCAAGAAGCGCCATCCAACCATCGAGGACAACGTAACCATCTATGCCAACGCCACCATCCTCGGCGGCGATACCGTGGTTGGCGAGGGTGCGACCATCGGCGGCAACGCCTTCATCACTTGGTCGGTGGAAAAAAATGCAAAGGTCACGCGGGATATGGAGCCGCCAAGGGAGCATTGCAGGAAATAATAAATAAAGGAACGACCGTTCACTATCCGGTCGTTCCTTGGTTTTATATTATGCTTATAAGGATTATGCTTCCTCCTCGGGCGCTTCCCTGTGCAGGGTGAAGCTGAAGGCGGTGCCTTCGCCGCGGACGCTTTCCACCCATATCTCCTCGCCCATGCGGCTGAGCAGCTCCTTGGCGATGGAAAGCCCCAGCCCGCTGCCCTTGCCGCTGTGCGCCTTATCCACCTTGTAGAAGCGGTCGAACACATAGGGTAGGTCTTCCTCGGCAATGCCAATGCCGGTATCGCGCACGGTGACGATCACCTTTTCATCGTCCCACTTCAGCTCTACGCCCACGCTGCCAGCCTCGGTATACTTGATGGCGTTGTCCAGCAGGATAATGAGCATCTGCTCCACCCTATCTGGGTTGGAATAGACGCTGGGGCAGCCATCCAGCGAGCTAAGTATGTTCATCTCCAAGCCATGCTCCTCGGCGATGGTATGGTAGCGGTCGCACACATCATAGATCAGATCATCCAGCGACATTTTCTGCTTCTTGATGGCCACGCCGCCGCTCTGGAGCCGGGAAAGCTCCAGCTGATCGTTGATCAGCCGGGACAGGCGCATAACCTCCCGCAGGATGATATCGTAGTAGCGCATCCTGTCCTCTTCCTTGGTAACCATGCCCTCCTTCAGCGGCTCCACCAGCGCCCGCACGGCGGTCAGCGGCGTGCGCAGCTCATGGGACACGTTGGACACGTATTCCCGCCGCGTGCGCTCCAGCCGCTCGGACTGGGTGATATCGCTGAACAGACCGACCGCGCCCGCGATGGCGCCGATCTCGTCCACGATGGGGGTTATGCTCAGCCGGATCACCATATCGCGGCTGCTGAAGCTGCGGGTGATCGCCTCGCCGGAGCGGATCACCGCGTCAAAATCCTCCCACACAGCCTTCTCCGGCACGTGCTTCATGCGTGCGTCGGGCAGACCCACGGATACCTTCTTCTGCTCGAACATATGCTCGATGGCAGGGTTGATATGGGTGATGGCTCCCTCCGCATCGATGGCGATGATGCCCTCGGAAAGACCATCCAGCATGTGCTTGAGGCGGTTGCGCTCCACGATGAGCATATACATATTGCGGGAGAGCTGGTAGGATAGGTTATTGAGCGCCTTGGCAAGCGCGCCCATCTCATCGGGCATGGCTTCGTCGGCGTGGGCGTCGAAATCGCCGTCTGCCACGCGCACAGCCACATCCTTGAGCTGGCTGATTTGCCGCACGCTCTTCACCAGCAGCCACCTGCCCAGCGGAACCGCTGCAAGGCACGCCGCGACGAAGCCCGCCATCAAACCAATGAGCGAGGTCCAATCGCCAGCGCCGAGCCGGTTGGCAAGGTGAAATGCGGGGGAACCCACGATCACCGCCGCGAGGAAGGTCAGCGCGGTAAAGAGCACAGCGCGCTGAATCAGCACGCTGTGAGTCTGCTTCCGGGCTAAAGTGCTTTCTTCAGCCCTGTCGTCCGAGGGGCGACTCTTTGGAAAGCCAAGCTTTTCTTTCATTATGCAGTGCCCTCGATGCCTGTTGTGTCTATTTGAGCTTTTCTGAGTGCAATATTGGTTGCTTATTGGTTGCTTATTGGCTGAACTTGCAGCTTATGGGCAGCAATCAGGCGTTTACCTCAAAGCGATAGCCCACGCCATACACCGTCTTGAGCGCCCACGGCACATTTTCCTGCGGCAGCTTCTGGCGGATGCGCTTGATATGGGCGTCCACGGTGCGGGTATCGCCGAAATAATCATAGCCCCATACGCGGGAGAGAATCTGCTCCCGGCTGAATACCTGACCCACGTTGCTGCACAGCATGTGCAGAATTTCGACCTCCTTGGGCGTGCAGGGAATAACCTTGCCAGCCGCCTTTACCTGATAGTTATCCAAGGAAATCTCCAGCTGGGGCAGGCGGATGATGGAGGAATCCTCCTCGCCGGTCTTTTCGCTGAAGCGGCGCAGCACAGCCTTGATGCGCGCCAGCACCTCGCGGGGAGAAAAGGGCTTTACGATGTAGTCGTCCGCGCCCAGCTCCAGACCGAGTATGCGGTCTATCTCCTCACCCTTTGCCGTGAGCATGATGATCGGCGTGGAGCTGCTCTGGCGAATCTGGCGGCAAACATCCAAACCGCTGGTCTTGGGCATCATCAGATCTAGAACCATCAGATCGGGATGGAGAGATTCATACATCTCAAGCGCCTGCTGGCCGTCGTATGCGCTCTGATGCTCGTAACCCTCGCTGCTCAGGTACAGTCCCAACGACTCATGCACAACGGGATCATCATCAGCAATCAGAATAAGTGGATACATGGACATGATAACACCCCAATTTTCACATTTATATACTCATTATATACAATTTATGCTGCATAAGCAAGCTTTCGGGAAAGATGCCTAAATTTCTTCACTTTTGGGAGGGGGGTCACGCTCAGGGGCGTTGCCCCTAAGACCCCGCTCAAGGGTGTGACACCCTTGAGAATCCCCACAAAGCGTGCTATGCACGCTGGAAGATTATTTAAAGCCCTGACATTGTCAGGGCTTATGTGAGGTTTCCGAAGGGAATCATTCCCTTTGGTCGCACCTCCCCCGTGAGAGGTGTGACTGCTATTGCGAATTCTCAAGGCAGAGCCTTGAGCGGGGTATGGGGTGGAACCCCATAAAAAGGGGTTTGGGGACAGAGACCCCAAGCGTAACTCCCAAGCATAGCTTCAGCGGGCGTACATGGCTTCGAGGATGCGGCGAACGAGGCTTGCGGGCAGTAGCTTGCCCAGAAGTATGCATGCCTTATACATAAGACCGATGGTGTTGTAGGGCTTCACATGCTTTTTCAGCGCCAGACGGGCGATGAACCTGCCAGCCACGGAGGGCTCCATGCCGCCTGCCTCGTCATGCTCC
This sequence comes from uncultured Oscillospiraceae bacterium, assembly GCA_964458825.1. Classification (GTDB taxonomy): domain Bacteria; phylum Bacillota; class Clostridia; order Christensenellales; family Aristaeellaceae; genus SFTH01. Next base: position 9,384 of record CAYWLE010000037.1, read on the forward strand.
ATGCGGGCTACCGAGCGGGCGATGCGGCCGCCGTATATATCATCGCCAAGGATGCTCTTGCTGCGGGCAGCGGTAAAGCCGGTGCGCATATCGCCGGGCATTACGCTGCAAACGCTGATGCCGTAGCAGCGAACCTCGTTGGCAAGCGCCATGGTGAGGGCGTTTACCGCAGCCTTGCTGATGGAATACCAGCTCTGGAAGGGTATGGGCAGCGGACCAGCCACCGAGGATAGATTGATGATCCTCCCTTGCCCGGCAGCACGCATGTGGGGCAGCACAGCCTTGATGGCGCTGCTCATGCCGAAGAGGTTCACATCCATCAGGCGCCGGGCGTCGGCAGTATGGGTAAACTCAAAGGCTCCGCTGATGCCAAAGCCCGCATTGTTGATGAGTATATCGATGCGACCCTCACGGGCGTAAACCTGCTCGATGGCGCAGGTCAGCTGCTGCTCGTTGGATACATCCACAGATATGTGCTGCATGAAGGAAAACTGCGCATCCCGACGGCTAAATTCATAGACGATGCAGCCCTTCGCAGCCAAGCAGCGCGCCGTTTCCAGCCCGATGCCGCTGGAGCCGCCGGTGATGATGACGATTTTGTTTGATTGCGCTTTGTTCATCAGTACTTCTCCAGCACGTCGGCAATGATATCTGCCGCCTCGTCAATCAGGCTCTCGCTGAGGCTCGCCATGTAGCTGGTGCGCAGCAGGCAGCCATCCTGCGGCGCGGCGGGGGGCAACACGGGATTTACATACACGCCGGCGTCAAAGAGCGCCTTCGCCACGGTGAGCGTGCGCACGGGATCATAGGTATAGATGGGAATGATCGGCGTGGTCGCCTCAATGATCTTCACGCCGCGGCTGCGATAGGCGCTGCGGGCATAGTTGCTCAGCTCGCCAAGGCGGGCGATAAGCTCGGGATGCGCCGCAATATGCCGCAGCGAAGCCAGCGCCACCGCGCACTGCGCCGGAGGAATGCTGGCGGCAAAGATGAAGGGTCGGGAGGTGTGGCGCACGAAGTCCACCACCTCGGCGCTGGCAGCCATATAGCCGCCCAGCGAGGCAAGGGACTTGGAGAAGGTTCCCATGTAGATATCCACTTCGTTTTCCAAGCCAAAGTGGCTGGCTGTGCCGCGTCCGCCCTCGCCCAGCACGCCAAGACCGTGAGCGTCGTCCACCATCACCCGGGCACCATATTTTTTCGCCAGCGCGCATATCTCCGGCAGCTTGGCGATGTCGCCCTGCATGCTGAACACGCCGTCGGTCACGATCAGCCTGCCAGCGTTATCGGGTATCTTTTGAAGCTGCATCTCCAGCTCCTCCATGTTGGAATGGCCGTAGGTCAGCATCCGTCCATAGCTCAGGCGGCAGCCATCATAGATGGAGGCGTGGTTCTCGCGGTCGCTGAGGATATAATCCCCGTGCCCCGCAATGGCGGATATGATGCCCAGATTGCTCTGGAAGCCGGAGGGAAAGGTCATGCATGCCTCCTTGCGCAGGAAGGCGGCAAGCTCCCCTTCAAGCTCCAAATGCATCTTCAGCGTGCCATTTAAGAAGCGGGAGCCGGAGCAGCCCGTGCCATACTCCTTCAGCGCGTCCAAGCCGGCCTGTATTATCTGCTGGTTCTCGGTAAGACCGAGGTAGTTGTTCGAGCCGAGCATGATGCGCCGCTTGCCCTCCATCATTACCTCCGGAGCCTGCCGCGATTCCAGCGCGTGGAAGTAGGGGTAGATGCCCTGCGCACGGAAATCATTGGCGAGGGTGTATTTCCGGCACTTGTCAAACAGGTCGGCGTAGGCTCTCTCTTCCATATTCATCTCTTGCATGCTTTGATCTCCTTGCGTATTTTTTGTTATATTATACGCTTCTTATACGCTTCTGTCAAGAAATGGGATTATTGCAATAAAAAAGACCCGACTCTGCATGAGTCGGGTCTTAGACAACTGATAAAGCCCACAAACACAAAAATTCCAACCGATAGAATAGAAGCGGTTGGAATTTTTGTTTCCTGCATCAGCATCGGCTGCAAATTCAGTCACGCACGTCTATGTGCGCTCCCTCATTTGCAGCCTTGCTTTATTGTATTGCAGGCTTTCTCAGTGTCTGATAAGCCCTGGTTTGATCAGATCAATCAGAAGTGATTGAATCAGTCGGCCAGCTTCTTATAGGATTCGAGGCGTGCCACAGCGTCTGCCTGGTTCAGCGCGAACAGCTCGGGAGCAACATCCGGGAACTGACGCAGCAGGGAGGCATAGCGGTTCTCGCCCTTGATGAAGGCCTGATAGTCATCGGTGGGATCCTTGGAAT
>CAYWLE010000038.1:0-11603 GCA_964458825.1 uncultured Oscillospiraceae bacterium
CTTCTACATTGCCTTCGGTGGCGGTCCAGGTGGGAGTCATCTTCTCCTGAGCCTGAGCGGTATCCCAGTTTGCAACGATGATGTACTCATCCAGAGCAGCCTCGAGCGGTACGCCCATCTCAACTGCGGTGGACTCGGAATACTGGGTGCGGGCGATTGCTTCGGGGTTGTTGGGCTCGCCTTCGAACTCAACGAACTGCAGCTTACCGTCGCCGTTCAGGTCGATGGAGGTATCAGCTGCCCAGATGTCAGCCAGGATTTCGCCCTGCATAACGCCTGCTTCGGAGGGGGTGGTGCCGATGAAGATGGAGCCGGAGTCTACGATAACGGACTGCACGGTTTCCTCAGAGGGCTCCTTGTTGTAGAACAGGAAGGGGATGCCTGCGTCGGTGAACATGTCAACCAGCTGCTGACCGGAAGCAACCTCTGCCAGGTTGATGATCACGAAGTCCGGCTTCTCGCCAACGAGCATGGTGGCCTGCTCGACCTGCTTAGCCATATCGTCTGCTGCATCGTACATGGTGAAACTGATCTTGATTTCGCCTTCTTCGTTGATCTCGTCAACGGTTTCCTGCATGGCCTGACGCACGGAGGATCCATAAGTATCGTCATACTTCCAGATCAGAGCGCGGATGTCATACTCTTTCGCTTCCTCAGCGAAAGCGCCGACGGTGGACAGCGCCAGCACGAGAGCCAGCAGAACTACCAGGATTTTCTTCATTGTAGTTTCCTCCTTGTTGTTGTTGTTATTACAGGGGCTAAAGCCACCCAATAACCAATCGCACTTTTAGGCAAGGAGTATGCTATTGTTCTTCGTTTCGGCAGAAACGAAGAACGGCATATGCCGTTGCCTGATATTTACTTTGCATTAACAATCCTATACTTTATGGCATCACAGGTTGCAACTCAAAGCGCGGGTCGCACCCGTGACTATTACATTTTAACGCAAACATCCTGAACTGTCAAGCAATTATGAATATTTGCGCAAAAAAGGAATGGATTGCACTGTATTTTTGCCTTATTTGGCACATACGCCCTTTGCAGCCTCGTACATACGCTTGTACTGCTCATACTTTTCATCGTACTCAGCCTTGTATCTCTGGCTCGGCTCCACGCAACCAACCTTCTTCACCAGCGCAGCCACACCCTCTTCAAAGCTGGCAAACTGACCGGTCGCCTTGCCGCAGAGCATCACCATGCCCACTGTGCCGCCCTGATTTGTGTTGAGCATGTATATGGGTTTCTGGAAGATATCCGCCTTGATGCGCAGCGCCTCTGGGGACGCGCCGCCGCCAACGGCAGTCAGACCGTCAAAGCGCATGCCAAAGCGGCTGAGCAGCTCGAGGTTATAGCGCATTTCATAATTGTTGCCCTCGATGATGGCGCGGTAGAGATCCATCTTGCTGGAGGCAAGGGTAAGACCCATCACCGCACCCTTTGCCGCAGAATCCATATAGGGCGTGCCCGTGCCTGCAAGGTGCGGCAGGAAGAGCAGCGGCGAAGGTTCGTCGGTCAGGCTCTTGTTCAGCTCGGCATAGGTATTTTTCCCCGCCGCATCGCAGCGCTCGCGCAGCTCGCGCTCGAAGGTATCGCGGTACCACTTCAGCGCCGCGCCGGCGGTGTTGGAGAAGATCAGCGCCAGATACTTGCCCGGCACTGCATGCGGCTCGGCGCAGATATTGTAGCGGAACATGCCGGCAAAATCTACATTTTCATCGGGCAGAACGGCAGTGATGCACTCCGCGCTGCCGATGCCGTCCGCCATATCGCCGGAGTGGAGCGCGCCTGCGCCCAGCGCAGCGGCGATCTGGTCGTGTACGCCGGAAACGATGATGGGATCGCCCTTAATGCCAAGCTCCTCCGCCACAGAGGGCAGTATTCTGCCCACAGGCTCGCCTGCCGCCACAAACTGCGGCATACATTCGCTGCGGATGCCGAAGGTGTCCAGCGTCTTTTTGTCCCAATCCATGTTCAGGCGGTTAAACATCAGCATGCGGGAAGCCAGAGAGCCATCCGCAGCAGCCTCGCCGGAGAGCATGTAGGCAATGTAGGAGCTGTATGGCAGGAATTTCTTTGTCTTCTCCAGTATCCACGGCTCATTCTTCTGCACCCACATCAGCTTCGGCAGAGTATACATAAAGTTGATGGGCATGCCGGTGCGATGCTGGAAATCATCCACATCCACCCGGGAACGCAGCTCATCCAAGCTCTCAGAGCCGCGCACGTCTGTATAGAAGATGCTGTCGCACACGGGCTTGTCATCCTCACCCATGAAAACCACAGCCTCGCCGAAGGATGCCGCCGCAATCGCCTCGATGGGCTTGCCAAACTTCGCAGCAGCCTCGCTCAGCGCCCGCTTGGTGGCATTCCATACCCGGTTCGGGTTCATGGTGACATAGCCCGGCTTGGGGAACTCCAGATCATATTCATAATAGGTGCTGAGTACGATCTCGCCATTGCGGTCGATAACCGTCGCCTTGCTGCCGGTCGTGCCAACGTCAATTCCGATATACGCCATAATAGCCTCCTATCTATTCCGACCGAGTTCTGTTTTGCACCATCCAGTCTTTCAAAGCAGAACTCGGTTTGTATTTTTGCTTAATCCACAGATCTTGGTTTGTTTAGCCCAGCTTCACGCGCTTGTAGCCCAAATACTTGCTCAGAGCCTCTTCAACCTCGCGCACATGGTCGCCGGGGGTAATGATGGTATGGTGGCGGAAGCCCTCCTCCTGCATGGTAAAGAGCTTATCCTGAAGCTTCTCCACCTCGATCACGCCGGGCGTGCCGAAGAAGGCGGCTTCGATGGCGTCCTCGGTGATCCTGCCCTTCTCCACATAGTAGCGAACCTCGCCGTTTTCGGTGCGGCAGCCAGAGAAGGTAACGACGCCGGGCTTGATATGACCCACATTCAGACCCCACGAGCAATTTTCACCCTGCGTCTTAGTGAACATCAGATGCTCCTCGATGTGACCGGGGCCGATCATAAGATCCGCAGGCACGGGACCGCAATGGAAGAGCACGGCCTTGTTTTCTTCATCGCCATAGTTGTTGTTGATATCCAGACAGGCGGTGGAAAGCCCGGAGGCACAGTGCAGCGCCATCTGAGATACGGCGTTGGAGGCATCCGTTTCGCAGGTTGCCGGAATACCCATGGAGTTCAGAATGCCCAGCACAGAGCAGGGAGCCACATGCAGCAGGTGCTGCAATTCGCTCCAGCAGCGGATGGTAATGGCGTCCAGCCTCTGCTCGCGAATGAAGGCAAGCAGCGTCGCGCCCAGCTTGCAGAGGGTGTCGAGGGCGTAGTCCGCAGCATCGGAAAAATCGGCGGCGGCGGTCAGCTTCTCACGCATGAGCTGTGCATCGGCGCAGTTCAGGTCGATCTCGTTGTATTTCTCCATGAACATGGTCAGGTCGAAGCTCTCCACATCGCAGCCGCGGGCTTCCATCGCACCCTCGTCGAAACGGACGGACTTAAACGCCGTGGTGCGTGCGCCGAACACGCCCAGACGCATGTAGCGCATGCGCTTTACGATATTGCAGATTGCGGCAAACTCCGTCAGCTCCTTATGGAAGGCATCGCTCAGCGGATGCATCACGAAGGGCTTGCCGGAGGTGAACTTGAAGTTCATCTGCTTAAAGACCGCGCACAGACCCAGCTTGCCGCAGAAGGCATCGCGGCGGTTGGCAAAGTCCATCTTGCCGATCTCATCCGGGTAAGCCTGAAGCAGCACAGGCACGTTCACGTCGCGCAGCGCGGCCTTGATGCCGTTTTCATCGCCGAAATTGGGCAGGCAGATAATAACGCCGTCATACTCGCCGTGGTGCTCCGCCAGAAAATCATGATAGATCATGCCCTCCTGCGTGGTTTCCACCGCGCCGTACTTCACCCTGTCCTTTTCGATCTCCAACAGCTCCACGCCGACCTTCTTGGCTGCCTGACGCATCTCATCGTAGGCAGATTCGATCACAGAACTAGGGAAGAAGCCGCGATTGGCAACCAGAAGCGCAAGTTTCATAATGAAGTCCCCCTATTAAGTCAATTCGATCCAAGGTTTTTATGCTTGCAGCCAGATATATGAGCAAGCGTTGTTAATAAACATATTAGCACAAACGGCAGCATTTTGCAATTGCTTTTCCACGGGAAGCCGGCTTTCTTTGCCACATTATTCTTCCCAGCCTCATTTGCAAAATAATGCAGGCATAAGCCATGCTTCCGCTGTGCAGGCTATAGCCGATCGACCGACAGGGAGTGAGATTGATGCAGAACCAGAACACGATTCCAAGCAAAAGCCTTACCATTTTAGGCGACCAGATGCAGCACGAATACGTGGCATGCCGGAAGGCGGAGCACTATGCCTCCTGCTTTGACGATGCGCAGCTCAAGGCAATCGCCAACCAGCTCGCAGGCGACCATCGCCAGCGCTTCGACCGCCTGTTCAGCTACCTGAGCAGCCACGCCTGAAGCGCCGCCACGCCACCATCAAGGAGGAGAACGACATGAACGATTGCACCGGCGGAACCTGCTTTACCGATCAGGACCGCATGGAGGATCTGCTCGCTCAGGAAAAATACCTGATCGACGGCTATTCCACCTTTATTCCCGAGGCATCCTGCCCACAGCTGCGGCAGGCGCTGCATGAAAACCTGAATGGGTGCAGCAACAACCAGTTCACCGTTTTCGAAAAGATGCGCCAGCTCGGCTGGTATCCCACGAAGAACGCCCAGCAGGCTGAGATCGACGAAGCCATGCAGAAATTCACGCAGCTGAAGCAGAAGCTGGGCTAAAACCCTTCCATCCGGGCAAACCGGTTCAGATAGAGGGCAGGAGAGCGCATCAAGGGACGCAAAAGCAAAGCCATGCCGCCTTTGATATGCTCTCCATACCGCAGGCAAATAATCAATAAATCGTCGGTCGATCCGCCCGGATTTGCACATCCGGGCGCTTATCTGTGCGCGCTTGTTTTGCCATTCACTTGCCCATATTTCGCAAATATCAATTGATTTCACCTCGCAGCTGTGCTATAATGCTTTTAGGGATATTATTATACTCACAAACGGAGGCATTAGGTATGTTCAGCAAGCTTATCAAGGAATTTAAGGAATTTGCCTTCAAGGGCAACGTGATCGACATGGCGGTTGGTGTCGTCATCGGCTCTGCCTTCACCGGCATTGTAACCAGCGTTGTAAATGATCTCTTCACGCCCCTGATCGCAAAGCTCACCGGCAGCGTGGATTTCACCTCCCTCATCCTGCCCCTTGGTTCCGGCGAAAATGCGCCCACCATCGCCATCGGCAATTTCATTCAGACGGTTATCAATTTCTTCCTGATTGCCATCTGTGTGTTCCTCTTTGTTAAGTTTGTAAATAAGCTGCGCAAGTCCAAGGTGGAAGCACCCAAGCCTGCACCGCGCCTCTGCCCCTTCTGCCGGACGGAGATTGCGGACGATGCCACCCGCTGTCCGCACTGTACCTCCCAGCTGAACTGATCGCGGCATAGCTCAATACTTATATTATGGGGAGCGGCTGCCGCTCCCCATAATGTTTTCACCCCAATCAAAGCGCTTCTATCTCTGCTCTTCAAGGCTCCATAGGGCTTTATGAGGTTTTTCTCCATGCGAAAGCTGTCCATTGGCAAATTCAGCCTGAAAAAGATCACTCTGCTTGCCATCGTGCTGAACCTTGTGCAGATTTGTGCGGCACTGGGGCTGCTCTGCTACGCGCTGTTCAGCAAGAGCTTTGACCTGCCCGAGCAGGCAGAGCTTGCCCTGCTGGCAGCCATGACCGGCGTAGTTATCTGGGGCGCTGTGATGGATATCCGCGATGCCTTCATTACCCGCCGGGTGGAGCAGCAACGCGGCATGCTGGAGGAGGCTTATTGCCAGCTGGAGGACTTAAACCGCATGCTGCGCGAGCAGCGACACGATTTCAAAAACCACCTTCAGGTGGTCTATAGCCTGACTGAGATGGGCGCCTACGACGACGCCATGGACTATGTTCGCCGCATCTATGAGGATGTGCAGGCGCTGGGCAGGCAGATCCGCACCGCCTCCCCCGCCGTCAATGCCCTGCTCTCTGCCAAGGAAGCGGACTGCGCCGAGAAGGGCGTTGCCTTAAGCACCAATATCCAGTCCGCATGGAACGATATCTCCCTGCCCGGCTGGGAGCTTTGCCGCGTGCTGGGCAACCTCATCGACAATGCCGTGGACGCCATGCTAGAAGCCAAAACCAGTCAGCCACAGATTCGCGTCTGCATCGGCGAGGACATTCGAAGCTGGCTGCTTCGCGTGGAAAACAACGGCCCGGCGATTCCTGCCGAGCAGCTGCGGGACATCTTCCTGCCGGGCTTCACCACCAAGAGCGAGGGACACGGCAATGGTCTGAGCATCGTGCGCAGCCTGCTGGAGGAATATGGCGGAAGGATCGAGGCTTCCTCCGATCCCAACCTCACCTGCTTCAGCGTAACCATACCCAAGCCGGCTCCGTGCAGCTAAAGCCCAGCCGACCACCTTGTCAAGGCAAGCTGAGCCGCATCAAAAAACCGACGCATATGCGCCGGTTTTTTGAACTCTTCTTGCTTATTCTCTTTTGCCACAGTTTCTCATAATAATACTTGCAATCTTTGTTGCTTTCAATCGTCTTCGTTTGTATTCGCAGGTATGCCTTGTGAATTAAGCCAAAGCTTCAAATATAATTTAGCCGTTATAATTTAGCCGTCCAATCGTCAAACCTTGCCGTTATTTTTTGCGATCTCCCGCAGTATGCAGTTGATCATCGTAATGGTCAGCGGTATGCCGCCCTTTTTTCCACGCACGACGATGGAGGTCAGGTCGCTGTCCATCAGCTTTTCCTTCAGCTGCACCACGCTGGCGAAGCCAGTGGATGCTGCCAGCACGCATACATCGCTCATCGGCTCATGCATGCGGCGACGGATCATGCGGTTGATGGCTGCCGGCGCGCTGCCAACGATCATCAGCTTCGGGCCATTTACGGACAGCCCATAGTCCACGGCGATCTCAGCGCGGGTCACGCGGCGCTGCTCCGCCAGTGAGATCACCTGCGGGTCATCGATAAAGCAGGCAACCTTTGTACCCTTGTTTCCGAGAAGGCTGACGTCGATCCCGTTTGCCACCAGAGTAGTATCTGTAATAATAGTTCCGCCCATATCCACCAGCCGCTTTATATGCGTCAGTGCGGTTGGACTGAAATAAATACTCTGCGACAATGAGGGATCGTTTGCCTCGCGCTCAACTTCCGCAAGGATGGAGGCCAATTCTTGGGTCATATATGGCATACCCACGTTGTGGCGACTTCCGTCTCCCTGTGTTCTGCGAATCACTTGCTACACTCCTCAAACCGTTCTGTTTTTTTCTTGCAAATTACTGTTTCTTGGCAATCATACAAACTTTATTAGCGTTCATATCTATATTAAGGATTTATCTACATAAAGTCAATAGAGTTCGGGTTACACTTCGAAATTTTACGACAGAAAGGAACAAAGATTACAAATCATTCTGTGTTTATTTGCAACAAAGTTATTCAGCTATTGTTTTATTTTTAACTATGCCCGCTAGTTTTAGCCATCCAAGCCGCCATTTTTTGGTTTTTATGTCATTTTCATGCAAAAACCGCCTGCTTTTCCGCAGGCGGCACTGTATTTATTCCATTTTTACGTTCATATTTCTGCAATTTGAGACATTTGCTGCGCATTATCAGCTTCATCATTATATCTTAATAAATATCAAAATACGCACTAATTATTGCAAATCACGCAGTATATTTGACATTTTTATTAAGTTTAACTCATCACATAGCTAACATACAAATGCATTCGCTCAATTGTAGCGGTCGGCAGGTCTTATGATGGCGCAGCCGCTCTCTCGGTCAAAGCCCTCCAGCACCAGCAGCGAGCTTGCTCCCTTCACCCGCTTTTCGGCTGGCTGCTCCGTGGCGATCATCACGCTCACGCCCACAACCTCCGCCTGAAACTCCCGCATCATATCCACCATGCCCTGCAAGGTGCCGCCGCCCTTCATGAAGTCGTCCACGATCAGCGCCTTTTGGCCGGGATTCACCGCCCTACGCGCCAGAGCCATGGTTTCGATATGCTCATGCTCGTTGCCGCCGCCGGCGATGTAATTGATCTTCACGGCGCTGCCCTCATAGGCGCGGCTGTCCCGGCGGGCGATCACCAGCGGCACATCCAACATCCGTGCGGTCATCAGCGCGATCGGAATGCCCTTGGTTTCCATGGTAAGCACGAAATCCGGCGCCTTATCATAGTACTGCATCGCCAATATCTCACCCAGCGCATGAGCCGTGATGGAATCGGCGGTCACATCAGAGGTATAGAGGAAGCCGCCGGGCAGCATGCGTCCGGGCTCCTGAAGCTTCTCAGCCAGTTCCTTCAGCACTCGACGCACACGAGCGGGGCTGGGCATGGCGCGATAGCGCACGCCGCCCGCAGCGCCAGCCACAGTTTCGATGCGACCCAGATCAAACTGCCGAAAGGAAGCACTGATCAGGTCAATATCCTCGCTGATGGTGGACTTCGCCGCACAAAACATCTCGCAGAACTCGCCCAGCGTATGGATGCGGTTGGGTGTGTTGGTCAGCACGCGGGTCATTACCCCAAGGCGTTCGTTGCGCTTGATCTTGTCCACAGTGGCACCTCAATTCACAGATAATCACGAATATTTACCAAGTTTACTCCATTATAATTCGGAATTGTTAGATTTGAAAGCGGAAACCTGAAAAATTGCATACTGCACCAAGTTTTAACGTAGTTTCGCCCGCAAAGCCACGCCAGCACGGCGGCTCAGGCTTGCAGTTCGAGCAAAATTCCATTATAATAATACTGAAGAATTATCTGCGCAAATGTGCGCAATGAAGCTGGAGATGCTTGCAAAATGCTGGAAAACATCCGAAATTATCACGGTCGCCACGTGCATTTCATCGGCGTGGGTGGCAGCTCCATGTCCGGTCTGGCAGGGCTTCTGCTGGATGAGGGCTATATCGTGAGCGGCTCGGACAAGACCCGCTCCCACAAGACGGATCATCTTGCCGATAAGGGCGTGCGCATATTCATCGGTCACGCAGCCGAAAACCTGCGCGGCGCAGAACTGGTGGTCTATTCCGCAGCGATTTCCCCCGACAATGTCGAGCGTGCCGAGGCAGCGCGGCTGGGCATTCCCCAAATCGAGCGCTGTGACCTCATCGGTCAGCTGATGTCGGGCTACCCCTTTGCCGTCGGCGTCAGCGGCACCCACGGCAAGACCACCACGACCTCCATGCTGGCGCAGGCATTCATGTCCGCCGGAGCCGACCCATCCATCCACATCGGCGGCGAGCTGGATTTCATCGGCGGCAGTACCCGTCGCGGTCAGAGTGATAACTTCCTGCTGGAGGCATGCGAGTTTCGAGAGAGCTTCCTCCGCTTCAAGCCCACCGTTGCCGTCATTACCAATATCGACGAGGATCATCTGGACTATTACCGGGACATTGACCACATCGAGCAAGCCTTCCGCAAGTATGCCGATCTCCTGCCCGAGGATGGCTGGTGCGTGGCTTGGGGTGATGATCCCCGCGCCCGCCGCGTGTGCCTCGGCAGCCACTGCAACCACCTGACCTATGGCATCGGCGAGGATAACGACCTGCGCGCCGTAAACCTGCGCTATGACGATCGGGGTCGCGCCGATTATGACGCGGTCTATCGTGGCAAAACCATCGGTCACTTCCATATCGGCGTCGCCAGCGAGGCAAACATGCTCGATAGCCTCGCCGTGGTGGGTGTGTGCCATATCCGCGGACTGGACATGGATAAGGTTGCCGCCGCCCTCGCAGGCTTTGTTGGCGCTCACCGCCGCTTTGAGCTTACCAGCACCACCGACGGCGTGAAATGCTTCACCGATTATGGTCACAATCCCGCTGAGATACGCAATGCGCTGAAGATTGCCAGCATGCAGCCCCACGGCGAGCTATGGAGCGTCTTCCAGCCCCATACCTATTCCCGCACCAAGACCCTCTTCGATCAGTTTCTAGAGATCTTCGATCTTGCCGACCACGTGCTCATTACCGATATCTGCGCGGCACGCGAGGTCGATCCCGGGGATATCTCCTCCGAGATGCTCATTGCTCCGCTTCGGGAGCGTGGCGTGGATGCGGTGCTTACCCCCAGCTTCGATGATACCGAGGCTTACCTGCGCGCCCATTGGCAGAGCGGCGATATCATGGTCAGCCACGGCTGCGGCGATATCGACCTGCTCAACGAGCAGATCGCCGCCCACGGCGATACCCAGCGCTGACATGCGCCTTGGCAAGCCAACGATCCATTTACCAATAACCAGCGGTATTGAACCAACCAGAGGTCATAGATAACATGAAGAACAGCCTATCCCCCATCCTCCGTATGAGAAAAGCCATCGCCCTCCTGCTTCTTTGCACCCTCCTTGCCTGCACCCTCAGCGGCTGCGGCTCCAAGGATGGCGACGTGGAGTACGTTCCCTCCGCCGAGGCCACCGCCCAGTCCGGCAGCTTTGCGCCGGAAACCACCGCCGTTGCTTCCGGCGGGTTCTCCCAAATTCTGGCAGATGTGGATAGCGCAGAGAACGACGCCGCTGCCGATGAAGCAGCCATCGCCGCAAAGAGCGTAGACCAGAGCGCCGTGCAGGATGAAGCCCAGCCAGCAGTTCAGGATGTCGCCGCAGATGCGACCATCGTCCCGGAGGCAGCCGCCGAGCCCGCCGCCCAGCCGACGCAGGAGCCGGCCATCCAATCTGCCGCCGTACCCTTTGTCACCCCCACGCCTCAACCCAACACCGCCATCAGCGGCTATAGTCGCGTGGAAACCACGGGGCTCGGCTTCAAGCTCAGCTATCCAAACGGTTGGAAGAATGTACCCGGTCGCTCCACCGTCTGCTATGTGCAGCCCACTGAAAATGGCACCCTCTATCCTGCCCGCGTGTCCGTCAGCATGAAAAGGCTGCCCCACAAGTGTACCGACACCCGCCTACAGGAGCAGCTGGTCTCCTTCCTCAAGACGATCATGAGCCAGTACGACGAATCCACCTTTGAGGTCGATAAAAACGTCGATACCCAGACCAGCTTCATGAGCAACCGCAAAACCATGGCAACCACCTACCTTGCCTATGACGGCGATCAGGAGATCGAGGGCTATGTCATCATGACCTACTTCGAGCGCTATGTCTTCTGCTACCACTTCGTCAGCGCCTATGAGGATTTCGACGCCTTCGGCACGGCCATGCGCCACATGCGCGATTCCGTGGAAGCCAACTCCGCCGACCTTGCCGAATAAGCCTGAGCAATGCCAAAAAGGAGCCGTTTGATCCAAGCCGATCAGACGGTTCCTTTTCTTTTGAAAATGATAAGGGCGGAGGAGATGCGCTCTCCCCCGCCACAAATATACAAATTGCGAGCGACGTCTATAAGCCGAGTTCTGTATTGGACGATCATCTTTCTAGGCCTTAGGTTGCCATAAGGCTCAAGCGATTACCCGAAAGCGTGGCGGGCAGCCACATATGCTTTCCTTTCAATCTTGCACCGGATGGGGTTTACAGCGCGGACAAGTCGCCAAGCCGCGGGTGAGC
>CAYWLE010000039.1:0-11537 GCA_964458825.1 uncultured Oscillospiraceae bacterium
GCGACCCGGCGACAGCCGAGGGGGCAGCCGACGATAGGGAATCATTCCCTTTGGCAGGGGTTTGGGGACAGAGTCCCCAAGAAAGGCGGATTTTCAAGGGCAGCACCCCCGAGAGGCACTACTTGAATAGCACGAAATAGAGCGCCAGCGCCGCCGCGCTGAATACGCAGGCAACCACGCCGACAGCCATGCCGGACACGGCAAATTCATCGCCAAACTGGGCGTTCTGCACGATCTCGCTGCGGGCGATGCCGGTCATGGTAAGCCCGACGGAGGAGGCAACCAGACTGAATATACCTGCGATAGCGCCCACAGTGGAATTGATAATCAGCCCAAAGGTGCAAAGCGAGGCAAACACAGTCAGCACAAAGGAAAATATGGAGAGTGCAAAGCCGGCGACAGCCAGCCAGTTCATTCTGGAATGCATGGTTCAGACCTCCTGAGGGACATCGCTGCGAGGGTGAAGCCGCAGCCCGTAAAAATCTTCCATTTATTCTATCTTACTATATCTTACCCTGAATCCGCACGCTTGTCCATTAAAATAGCGTGAAATTAGGGCAGTATTTCTATGGCTTCCCCGGCACGCAATAGACAGAGATAAATATTGCGCACAGGCAGCCCCGTGATTCGCTTCAGGGCAAGCGCATAGAGGCGTAGCTGCCGGCTGTAGCGCTGGGTGATAGCAGCGCTGTCGGTGGTTCGGTCGGTCTTGAAATCCAGCAGCACCCACGCGCCATCCTCAATGAAGCAGCAGTCGATGCTGCCCTGAACCAGTATCTCCTCATCGGCATAGCAGCCAGCCTCCTCCGGCTCCAGAGCCTCGTCCACGCGCATCAATAGGTTGAAGGGCCACTCTCGCTCCACTCGGGGCGAGGCAAGCAGGCGCACGCCGATATCGCCGCTGAAGAAACGGGCGAGGGCGGGCGGATAGAGCGCGTCCCGCTGAACGGGGGTGATGCGCTCGGCGTCCCGTAGCTTGTCCAGCTGGCGGCGAACCTCCGCCGAGAGCGCGCGCCCCTCCAAGCCGCGTAGCTCGGAAAGGGAGAAGCATTGCATTGCACGGTGGTATGCCGTGCCCCGCTCCGCTCCCGTCATGGCGGATACCTGCCCGGCAAGGAAGGCTGGTCGCTCTGCCAGCTCCTGTATGCCGTCGGGCGCCTGTAATTCACGCAACAAGCCCGTTACCGTCAGCTTCAGCGGCGCGGCGGCGGCTCCCTCGTCGGGATAGCGCCAGAGCAGGGCTTTTAGCAGCGCCTGATCCACCTTCGCCTCCGCCGCCGTTGGATCGGCTGCCGGGCTGGTTGGTTCGGTCGGCTCGGCTGGCATTTCGGGGGAGGCAGAAGCCTCGCCGCCATGGCGCACGATGGGAAAATCTCGCTCCAGCGCCCCGAGGATAACCTCCAGCTGGCTGGCGGCCGCATCGGGCGTGTGGCGCAGGGCAGCCGCCTTCATCAGCGTGGTATCGATGCTGCGCACGCTGCCGCAGAGAATCAGCCTGTCCCGTGCGCGGGTGAGCAGCACGTAGAGTATGCGCAGCTCCTCGGCGCGATCCTCCCGGCGCTCCCGCTGAGCGATGGCGAGCTGGGGCAGGGTTTTGCGGCGTGACTGTAGCTCCGGGTCGCAGTAGAGGCAGCCAAGCCCAAGGTCGCGGTGGATGCTCAGCGGCTGGTTCTGCCTGCCGGAGCCGTAGCGGCGGCTGAGCATGGCTCCAAAGACCACCGGAAACTCCAGCCCCTTGCTCTTGTGTACCGTCATCAGCCGCACCACATCGTCGTTTTCGCCAAGGATGTGCGCCTCGTCGCCATCGCCCCGGGCGCGTAGCTTCTCCACATGGGCAAGGAAGCGGGTGAGCGCGCCAGAGATGTTCTGATCGAAGGCGGCTGCATTGGCAACCAGACGGTTCAGGTTTGCCTGCCGCTGCTCGCCGCCGGGCAGGGCTCCGGCGCAGTCGTAAAGACCGCTCTCATCGAGTATGCAGCGGGTCAGCGCGCCGAGATCGGTGCAGAGGGAGGTCAGCCGCCACTTATCCAGCAGGGCAAGGAAGCTGCGTAGGGCTTGGGCGGTATCGTCGTCCTGCTCCCCAGCATAGAGAGCCACAGCGTCGATGAAGGGCAGCTCCGGTCGGGCGATGCGTATGCGGGTCAGCTGGCGGGCGCTCAGTCCCACGATGGGCGAGCGCAGCACGCCAATCAGCTCCACATCGCTGCGGCGGTTGGCGGTGAGCTTGAGCAGGGAGAGGGCGAGGGCAACCTCCACCGAATCATAAAATGCCTCGGAGCCATCGGCAAAGGCTGGTATGCCCTGCTGGGTGAGCACGGCGGCCATCCTGCCAAGCACGCCGCGCTTGGTGCGGGTGAGAATGGCAAAGTCGCGGTAGCGCAGGCTCGCATCCACCTGCATCAGCTGCCGTATGCGCTCGGCAATGAACATCGCCTCACGCTCGCAGGTCTTCAGCTCGGCGGCTTCCTCATCCTCCATGGAGCCATCCTCCAGCAGGTGCAGCTCCACATCGCCGCCGGTCAGCTCGGGGTTTCCAGCATTCAGGCGGGCAAGGCTGTCGTAGCTGATCTCGCTGTCGCCGCCGTGCATGGCATGCTCGAATATGCGGTTCACAAAATCAAGTATCGCCGGCCGGGAGCGGAAGTTGCGGGTCAGCGGCAGTAGAGCGCCGCCCTCGCCCGAGCCATAGCGGGCATACTTTTCCAGAAAGAGCCGCGGCTCCGCCTGACGGAAGCGGTAAATGGATTGCTTCACATCGCCAACCATGAATAGGTTGTCGCCCCGGGCAATGCGGGATATGATCGCCTCCTGCACGTCGGAGGTGTCCTGATATTCGTCAAGGAAGATGTGATCGTAGCTCTCCCGCAGGGCGCGGGCGGTGTCCTCATCCCGCAGCGCGGCGAGCGTCCGCTGCTCCAGATCGGCATAGCTGAGGGCAGAAAGCTCCGCCTTGCGATCATCAAATATCTCCTGCGCCCGCAGGGCGATCCTGCCCAGCGCATGCAGCTGCGGGGTCAGCAGGGAGGCGTCCCGCAGCGCGGTGGTCAGCTCTAGGCTCCGCAGGGCGATCTTGTCCACCGCAGCCTTGGCGTCGGCGCGCAGCTTTTTAACCTCCTCGCCCACGGGGACGCCCCTGCTGCCGGTGGGTCGGGTTTGCTTGAACTCGCTCAGGGCACGCTGGAGCGCATCGCAGCCATCTATCCTGCGCAGCTCCTCCAGCTCGTGTAGATCTGCCTCGAGGGCGTTGGAATAGCTCGCATTGCAGGCTGGATGCTCCATGGCGAGGCGGGTATAGAGTATGGCGCGGTCAAGGTCGCATCTGGCGGCGCGAAGCAGCTCATCCAGCCAGAGGGCGCACATCTCCTCGTCCGGCTCGGCGGCGCGCTGGAGCCATGCGGCGGGGTCGGGGCGTTCATCCAAGCTGCATACAAGGCACTCCGCCATGGCGCGCACGCCCTTGGGACCGCGGGCATAGTCCAGCAGATGCAGCTCCTCGGAGGGATCGGCATAGGCTTCCTCCACAGCCTGATCCAGCGCCTCGTCCAGCAGGCGGCGCGATTCCGCATCATCCAGCACCCGAAAGGCAGGATCCACCTCCGCAGCTTCAAAGTGCGTGCGCAGAAATTCGGAGCAGAAGCCGTGCAGCGTGGTTATGGCGGCCCGCTCCATCAGCAGCAGCTGGGCGCGACAGCCCTCGTCCCCCTCGGCGGCACGGCGAGCCAGCTCCCGCTTGAGCTTGGCGCTCATGTCGGCGGAGGCTGCGCGGGTGAAGGTCACGATGAGCATGCGGTCGATCCGTGCGCCGGAGCCGATCAGCTCCAGCACCCGCTCCACCAGCACGGTGGTCTTGCCGGAGCCGGCCGCCGCGCTGAGCAGTATATTCGTGCCGCGCCGCTGGATGGCGCTGCTCTGTTCGGAAGTCCATTGCATGTTCATTCACCTCGGGGAAAGTATTAGGATAATTGTAGCAAAAGCCGGAGGAAAGCGCAAGAGGAAGCCGACAAGGAGGGACAAAAGCGATGAGCCGCACAGCTGGAGCAACCAACAAAACCCCCGCTCCTGTGTGGCAGGAGCGGGGGGCAAGCGGTATAAGCGCGGGATTATTCAGCGACGCCGAAGTTGGACAGGAAGTATTCAACGTTGGCTGCCTCGATCCACTCGGCAAGCTGGGTATCGTAGGTGGACTGAAGCTTGGCGGCGAGCGCCTGAGCCTCAACGCCCTCGCGGATGCTGTCCAGCTCCACCGGGCCGGCGGCGATATCGCCGAGGTAGTATACAATATAGATGCCGTAGGAGCCGTAGGCGGGTTCAGAGAGGGAGCCAACCTCCTCGATGGACATGGCTGCCTGCTTGAAGGCGTCGTCATAGGAGGTGGTTGCCTCGGATACGGCGTAGCCAATGGTGGCGGTGGGCTCGTTGGTCATGCCAGGGTCGGTGTTGTACTTCTCGATCAGCTCATCGATGGTCGCGCCGGCTTCAAATTCGGCGATCACCTTTTCGGCGGTGGGCAGCAGCTGGGAATAGAGGGCTTCAACCTCAATGGCGCAGGCGGCGATATCGGCGTTGATCTCCTCGGCGGTGCGGGGAGCGGCTTCCTCGGTATCAGCCTCGGTATTCGCCTCAGCCTCTTCGGCAGGCTCCTCGAGGGCGGCAAGCTCCTCATTGAGGGAGGCGAGCTGGCTCTGAAGCTCCTGATACAGGGCAGACTGCTCATCATCAAAGCCAACCAGCACCTGCTTGACGGCACGGTAGCCCTCGGGAATCCATGCGATGGGGGTGGAGGAGCCATAATCGCCGGTGAAGGAGGCGGGTTCGTCGGTGTAGGCAGCCTCGTTGTCCGCTAGCAGACCCTTATATTCAGCCTGAATGTCCTCATCGGTGACGGCAACATCCTTGGTTGCATAATCATATACAGCCTGCTTGATGATGCCGCTGCGCAGGTTTTCAAGGGTGGATTCGTAATCCAGCCCGTTGGCAGCCCAGTAAGCCTCGGCCTCGGCGGTCATTTCCTCGGTGGTTTCCTCAGCATCGGGATAGAAATAGCTGATGTAGTAGGCATTGTAGCTGTCCATCAGGTTCCGAGCCTCGGTTTCCATATCGGCAACCACGCTGTCCTCCAGCTGGTCAAGACCCAGCTCAGCGCCCTTGGCAAGGATCACGCCGTCCTCAACGGCAGTTTCCACAAGGCTGGTCTTGAGCAGGTCTGCAAGGCCCATGCCCTCCAGATCCAGACCCATGCTGGTGTACTGAGCGGACTGGGTTTCATATTCAGCGGTAACGTCCTCCAGCCAAACCACGCCGTCCTCGCCGTAGGTTGCCACGATCTGCGCGGCATAGAAGGGATAATACTTATCCACCAGCAGCTGAAGCTCGGCGATCTTGGCGTTGGCTTCGTCCAGCTGGGCTTGCAGGTCGCTCTCGGCAAATGCGCCGGCAAAGCAGAGCATCAGCGCCAGACACAGGCACAGGATCTTGCGAATAACCATAGTTTTGTTCCTCCAATTCTTCTGTTGGGCAAGCGCCCAAGTATCCATGGGTGATTATAGCACAGCCGAGGCGCAATCTCAACTTCAATTGGCAGCTTTTGGAAGCATTTTGCCTGCCCCGGCGGAATGTTTATAATTTGTTCACTTTTTAACCTGAGCTTTTGCTTGGAGCATCGCCGCCCTGCATTGGCTGCTCTAGCCCTCAGCCGTGCTGCGGTAGATATCGCATATCAGCATATCGCCGCTTACATAGGTGCATATTCGCAGCGCGCCGGAGCCGGTGTTCCGAAAGGAAAAGTCCGTGTCGGCATTGTAGTCGGTGAGTATGGCATCGTTGGAGCTGGATACGTAGCTCTGGTTGTAGCGGCTGCCGTAGGTGGATTTTTCCACGATCGCCACGCCGTCCATATTCTTCACAGCCAGCCAAACCACGCTGGCAACCTGCGCCACGCCGCCGCCAACCACAGCCACGCCGCGGCCGTTGACCGCGCTTTGGTAGCCGCAGCGCTCGCTGCGGGGACCAACCACGCCGTTGAAGGAAAAGAGGTCGCCCTGACTGAGCACCGTATCGTTGATGGAGCCGGCGGCGTTGAGTATGTTGCTGCGCAGGGCGTCGCCGCCCTCGATCCATATGCTTGCGCTGGAAACGGGCGTGCGGCTGCCCATGCCCGCATCCAGATCGGGCAGGCTGAAGGCAAAGGGAGCGGCGCTCTCCAGCGTGAGGCGGCAGTAGAGGTAGCTCTGCGTCGTCCATAGCTCAAGGTACATATCGTCCTCATAGCTGACGAAGGCAAAGTCATAATCGGCGGCATAGTCCACCATCACGGCGTCGGCGGCATCGTCCACGTAGCTCTGTACGAAGCTGTCGCCGTAGGTATTGAAGTCGGTGTAGTCCACATCCGCGCCAGCCTCCTGCAAAGCCATATAGAGGGTGGAGGCAACCTGCGCCACGCCGCCGCCGATGACCTTTGCACCGCGACCGTTGCAGGCGGACTGGTAGCCATATTTTTCGCTGCGGGGGCCGACGGCATCGTTAAAGGAAAAGGTATCGCCGTAAGCGATGGTCATGCCGCTTATGCTGCTGGCAGCCAGCTCCACATTGCTGCGGGCGGCGGCGGAAGCCTGATCAAGAGGCGTGCGCACCTGCACGCTCTCCTCCGCCAGCGCGGCTGGCGCGGTCAGCCATAGGGCAAGGCAGAGCAAAAGGGAGAGCAGTTGCTTTATCTTTGGTTGCTTCGACACCTTCAACACCTCTTTCCAATTCGTTCTGCTGCTTTGGCGAAAAAGAAGCCGCTTTGGTTCCATTTGGCTGCGTTTGGCTACCAATAAGCTCCAAATACACCCATGCCAGACCAATCATAGACCAATATCAAACCTATGTCTGATTGACCCCTGAAGCATGCAATTTTGGCTCAGGCGCTCAGGTAGATTTCGTCGTAGGCGGCGTCCTGCGTGATCCGCAGGCGGTTGAGCTTGGCAAGCTCCAGCACGGCAAGGAACATGGTTATAACCTCCTCGCGGCTGTAGTCCTCCTCAAAAAGCTCGGTAAAGCGGAAGCTGCCGCCCCGCAGCCTGCGGCCAATGCGCGCCATGCAGCCAGCCACGGTGAAGTGGTCGCGGTGGATTTCCCGGCTTGCCATCTGCTCGCTGCGGGCGTTTGCCTCGGCGCGCTCCAGCACCCGGGCAAAGGCACGGCGCAGCTTTTCCAGCGTCAGACCAGTGATCTCAATGTTTGGCGGTGGCAGGGGATATTCCTCCGGCAGCTTGGTCAGCAGCGCGCGAGCCTCCTCCTCCAATTGGTGCATGCGGGCGGAGATTTCCTTGAACTGCTTGTATTCGGTCAGCTGGCGGATCAGCTCCTCCTCAGGGGAAAGCGCGCCCTCCTCCTCTGGCTTGGGAGGCTTGGGCAGCATGGCGCGGGACTTGATCTCCAGCAGGGTGGATGCCATTTGCAGAAATTCGCTGGCGGAATCCATGTCCAGCTCGTCCACCAGCTTCATCGATTCCAGATATTGCTCGGTGATCTCGCTGACGAAGATATCCTGAATATCCAGCTTGGCGTTGGAAATGAGGGTCAGCAGCAGGTCCAGCGGGCCGTCAAACTGCTTGAGCGATACTACGTAGGGCATGTGCTTCCTCCCCTCAGACGAGCCCGGCTGCCTGCGCAATCAGATAGAGCAGCCTGCCCATCAGCCTCAGCGCGCCATCGCAGGCATAGCTCAGCCCCTTGCCCAGCACGCCCGAGAACATCAGCAGCAGCATCGCGCCGGAGGCAACCCGGCGCACCTTCTCCGATGCATAGGGGGAGTGGTTGAGCAGTATGCTGTGCGCCACATGGGAGCCGTCCAGCGGCGGCACGGGAATAAGGTTGAACAGCGCAAGGGAGATATTGACCGTCACAAAATAGCACAGCATGCGGCAGGCATAGCCAGCTATTCTGCCAAAGACAGGCACGATGAGCATATCCTCGGCAATGTAGGGCGCATAGCGGAAGAGGTCGGCGATGGAAATATAGCTGTCGCCGCTGATAACTACGGACGCGCCCCGATAGCTGCTTACAAAGGTATCTGCCTGCGCGAGCATATAATTATCATAATGGGGCAAGCTGCGCAGGGCAAGCAGCATCACGATGCAGAGGATAAGGTAGCTCAGCACAAAGAGGATCAGGTTTACCACAATGCCCGCGAGGGAAACCAGAATATCATCCCGGCGGGGATTTTTATAGTTGCAGGGATCCACCGGCACGGGCTTTGCCCAACCAAAGCCAAGCAGAGCCATCATGATAAGACCAATCACGTCCAGATGCCGCAGGGGATTGATGGACATGCGTCCCATGCGGCGGGCGGTTGGGTCGCCGCAGCGGTTTGCCACGTAGGCGTGCGCCCATTCGTGCATGGAAAGCGCCAGCAGCCTTGCGGGCAGCGCCAGCAGGAAGAAGGTGAGCGTGGCGATGGGATCGTTGAAGAGCGAGGTTATATAATCGAACAAGGCAGGTTTTCTCCTTATTTATACATGGATTTGGTTTGCACGGCTTCCACCCTGCATGATATACTGCATTATACCGCTTTTGGCGCTGCTGTGCAAGGGCAGGATAAGCAGCCGGAGGTCAGTCCCAGCCGGGCAGCTCCGGCGAGGAGAAGCCGTCCTCGGAATTATACCAGTTCTGGCGATAGGCATTGGGCGTGTTGCCCTCATACTTTTTAAATAGGTTGATGAAGTGGCCGATATTGTTGAAGCCCACGTCCATGGCAACCTGATTGATGGAGTGGTTGGTTGTGCGCAGCAGGTGCTTGGCGCGGTTGAGCCGGGTATGGATGAGGTATTCGTTGGGGGAGAGTCCGATGTGCTGCTTGAACAGCTTCTGTAGATAGTATTTATTGATGCTGAAGAGCTGAGAGAGCTTATCCAGCGTGATGCGCTCGGTATAATGCTTGCTGATGTAGCTGCGCACGTCGGACACATAATCGGGCAGGTGTCCCCGGTCGCTGTGCTGACCGGCGGATTGGATGCAGCGGGTCATCAGCTGAACCAGCAGGCTGGACGCCTGAACATCATCCTGTATGGTGCTGGCGCCGCTGCGGTAGAGCTTGATGAGCATCTCCAGCAGGCTGCGGATCTCCACATCCTGCCCGGGATCGATCACGGGGCTGGAATCGTTCTGGTTGAGGAAGATATTATAGTAACCGGCGCAGGGCACGCCATTGAAGTGAACCCATAGGATATGCCAGTCATCCCGGCGGGGGGAGGTGCGGTAGTGCTGCAATTTGCGGCAGTTGATCCAGAAGAGCTGGCCGGGACGCACGGGGTAGGTATGGTCGTCGTAATCCAGCAGACCCTCGCCGCTGATGCAGAGCTTGATGAGGAAGGAATCCAGATGCTCGCGGTTGGTATAGTAGTGGGGACCGCAGCGGAAATCACCCAGCTCCTGCACATAGGCAAGGGAGGTGCGCGCGGCCTGCGCAGTGGTGACGGCAAGCCATGTGGAATCGCTGCTGATATCCAGATTATAGCTCAGTTTAACCTGCGGCATGGTGAACCTCCTTTGCGCGGCATAGCACGCATATAGCAAAAAGCCAAGATAGTGTAATTATGCACCAACACTGGAGAGTGACAAAGCATAATTTTACGATTTATACTATTATACATTGAGGCATGCAAACATTCAAGTGCGTTGCTTTTAAAAAAGTGCCCTTGATATGTAGGCGTGCCACAGTTTTTGTGAACTTCGCCGGTAAACCAATATTTTGAAATTGACGGGAGGAATCATCCTCCGGTTGTTTCTTCATGCGAGGCTATGCCGGAGGGAAGAAGATTCCAACGAAGCGGAGGGAATGGCATGTCGGAGTACATACTCGAACTCAATGACATCACGAAGATTTTTCCGGGTGTAAAGGCACTGGATAAGGTGCGCTTCAATCTGAAGGCGGGGGAGATCCACGCGCTGGTTGGCGAAAACGGCGCAGGTAAATCCACCTTCATCAAGACGCTGACAGGCGTACACCAGCCGGACGGCGGCGAGATCATACTCAACGGCGAGAAGGTCGTCATGTCAGACCCCATCGTGGCGCAGAAGTACGGCATTGCAGCCATCTATCAGCATGCGGCGTCCTATCCCGACCTGTCCGTGGCGGAGAATATCTTCATTGGCCATGAGTTCAAAACCGGTCCCTTCATCAATTGGAGCAAGGCAAACCGCGAGGCAAAGAAGCTGCTGGATGCGGTGGGCGCGGATTTCAGCCCCACGGTATCGGTGGGCAGCCTGTCGGTTGCCCAGCAGCAGCTGGTGGAGATCGCCAAGGCGCTTTCGATGAACGCCAAGATCCTCATTATGGACGAGCCTACCGCCGCCCTCTCCCGCAGAGAGAGCGAGGAGCTGTATGAAATATCCCGCAAGCTGCGCGATCAGGGCACGGCGATCATACTCATCAGCCACCGCTTTGAGGATATCTATGGTCTTGCCGACCGCGTGACCGTGTTCCGCGATGCCCAGTATATCGGCACGTGGGATATGCCCGTGGACGAGCACCTGCTGGTTCACCACATGGTTGGTCGCGAGATCACCCAGCTCTTCCCCAAAAAGGAAACCCAGATCGGCGAGGAGCTGCTGCGCATCGATGGCCTTTCCCGCACTGGCTATTATAAGAATGTGAGCCTGACGGTGCATGCGGGCGAGATCGTGGGTCTTACGGGTCTGGTTGGCGCAGGCAGAACGGAGGTCGTGGAATCCGTCTTCGGCATTACGAAGGCAGATGGCGGCGATGTTTATTTCGAGGGCGAGAAGATCACGGGCATCGAGCCTATCGAGGCCATGAAGAAGGGCATCGGCCTGCTGCCGGAGGATAGGCAGAAGCAGGCGCTGCTGCTGCCGTGGTCGATCAACTATAATATCTCCCTCTCCGTGCTGGAAAAATGCTCGAAGGGCGCCTTCCTCGATAAGAAGTCTGAATATGATTTTTCGGATCGCCTCAAGCAGCTGCTGGCGGTAAAAGCGCCCAGCAGCCATACCCATACCGGAGCGCTCTCCGGCGGCAACCAGCAGAAGGTGGTTGTGGCAAAGCAGCTGGCTGCCGACCCGAAGCTGATCATCCTCGACGAGCCCACCAAGGGCGTGGACGTAGGCTCCAAGGCGCAGATCTATGAGATCATGTCCGATCTTGCCAGCAAGGGCATGGGCATACTGATGATTTCCAGCGAGATGCCAGAGGTTATGAACATGTCCGACCGCATCTATGTAATGAGCGAGGGCAAGATTTCTGCCGAATTTGAGGCGAAGGGACTTACGCAGGATACCATACTCAAGGCTGCAATGCCCAAGAGCAAGGCATGATGGAAGGGAGCGGAGAAAATGCAGACAAAGAAAGAGCGCAAGCCGCTGTACGCGCTGCTGATCGAGCATAGAGAGATACCGCTGCTGGCGGTTCTGGTGCTGCTGCTGATCGCAGTGAGCATCCGCGTGCCGGGCTATATTCCCAAATCCTACATGAACGTATTTAAGAAAGGCTCAATCTATATGGTATTTTCCTGCTGCATGCTGTGATTGCTGCTGGTGGG
>CAYWLE010000040.1:0-11450 GCA_964458825.1 uncultured Oscillospiraceae bacterium
GTGATGATCTGGTTGGTCAGATCCACCTCGATGTAGTAGGGCTTATCATATTCCGCCAGCGCAGGCATGGAAATCATGCAGCACAGCAGCACCAGCAGCACGCGGGCAAGGATCGAAACTTTCTTGACGCTCATTCTATCTTCCTCAAGCATGTAATTATTCTTACAGATTATAGCACAGAGAAAACAAGCCAAACAAGCAATTTTTAATGAATTTGCAAAAATGCTACAAAGCGCCCCATCCATCCTGCTCCCGCAGCCAAGCAAGCCTGCATAAAGCCTGCAAACACGGGCAACAATAGAGCCATCAAGCTGCAAGGAGGGTAAATAAGGCGATGTCCAAGACGATCCAATTGGCGCAGCGGGCGCTGGTCTTTGCGCTTGTGCTTGCGCTGCTGCTCCTCGGCGCGTGCATCCTCCGCAGCCTGCACGCCCGACAGGCACATCCGCAGGCATTTATCAATGCGCAGCTGGTGAAGGAGGCTTATCATGCGGCGATCTGATATCACCATGGGCGACCCCGCCATGCCCACCCGCTATGCACGGGACGAGGCACGCTTTCGCGGCGGCAGGGAAGCCATTAAAAATCAGGAGGCAGGCAGATGAACAGGCAGCTCATTTCCCCCGAGGATTACAAAAGGCTGGTATCCGAGCAAACGCCCCGCTCACGGCACCTGCGCGGCTGCCTGCGTGCCTTTTGGGTAGGCGGTGTCATCTGCTGCGTAGGTCAGGCGCTGAACCTGCTGGCAGAGGCGCTTGAATTGAGCGAGGCGACCGCGCCGATGTTCACCTCCGTGGTGCTCATCTTCCTCGGCGCGACCCTCACCGGCGTCGGCGTCTATGATAAGATCGGCCGCTATGCAGGCGCTGGTTCCATTGTTCCCATCACCGGCTTTGCCAATTCCGTGGCTGCCCCCGCCATCGAATACCGCCGCGAGGGCATTGTGATGGGCATCGGCGCGCGGATATTCCAGCTTGCCGGGCCGGTGCTGACCTTCGGCGTCATCGCTTCCATGGCGGCTGGCTTCCTCTATTGGCTGTGCAGGGGGTGGCTGCTATGAAGGCTTCCGAACAGAGCAGGCGGGGTCAGAGCTTCATCTATGGTCAGCCCGTGCGCATCGCCTCACGAGCGAGCATCGTCGGGCCTAAGGAGGGCAAGGGCCCGCTTTCCAGCTGCTTTGATACCGTGCTGGAGGACGACCTGCTGGGCATGGCAAGCTGGGAGCTTGCCGAGGGTGAAATGCTGCGCCGCAGCGCTGTGCTTGCCCTAGAGAAGGCAAACCTCCGCGCCACAGACGTGGATATCCTGCTCGGCGGCGACCTGAACAACCAGATCATCGCCTCCAGCGCGGCGGCAAAGGCGCTGGAGCTTCCCTTCCTCGGGCTGTACGGCGCTTGCTCCACCTTCGTGCAGGCCATCGTGCTGGGCGGTGCGCTCATCTCCTCCGGTTATGCCCATCGGGCGCTGTGCGGGGCGTCCAGCCACTTCTGCACAGCGGAGCGGCAGTTCCGCTTCCCGCTGGAGCTGGGCAACCAGCGTCCCCCGCAGGCAAGCTGGACGGCCACCGCCTGCGGCTGCGCGCTGCTGGATGGCTCCTCAGGCGGACTTCAGCTCAGGAGCGGCACAGTCGGACGCGTGATCGACCTTGAGATCAAGGACGCCAACCATATGGGCGCTGCGATGGCTCCCGCAGTTTATGATACCATCGCCGCCCACCTTGCCGATACGGGCTGCACGGCGGCGGACTTCGATCTGATCGTCACCGGCGACCTTGGCTGGATCGGTCGGAACCTGCTGCTGGAGCTGTTCAAGCGTGGCGGCGTCGCCATGCCGGAGGATAAGCTCATTGACTGCGGCGCATCCCTCTATGATCGATCGCAGGATCCCCACGCCGGCGGCAGCGGCTGCGGCTGCGTGGCTGCGGTGAGCTGCGGCTGGATCCTCTCTCGCATGGAGCGCGGCGAATTGAAGCGGGTGCTGATCGCCGGCTCCGGCGCAATGCTCAGCCCAACCAGCACCCTTCAGGGGCAGAGCATACCTTCGATTTCCTACGCCATGTGCATCGAGGGAGGTGCATAATTTGGATTTGCTCTGGATGTTTGTCAAGGCATTCGTGGTTGGCGGGCTGATATGCGTGGTTGGTCAGGTTCTGATGCAGCTGACCAAGCTCACCAGCGCCCGGATACTGGTGGTATTCGTGGTTTCCGGCGTGGCGCTCACGATGCTGGGGCTCTATAAGCCACTGGTGGATTTTGCCGGCGCGGGAGCCACGGTGCCGCTGATCGGCTTCGGCCACAGCCTTTGCATGGGTGCCATCGAGGGCGTGCAGAAGTATGGCATATGGGGCGCCTTCGTGGGCGGTATCACCCGAAACGCCGCCGGGATTGCCGCCGCCATACTCTTTGGCTTCCTCAACGCGCTGATCTTCAAGCCCCACGCCAAGGACTGATATGCGCTTGTGCAAATTCGAACCCCCACGCTAGGCGTGGGGGCTTTGGAGGATAACCAAAGCGTCTCCGAAGCCCTCTGCCTCGGAAGCGCTCTATTTTATTCTTCTCATCCATTGATCCCGGCAAGCTCCCGGGCGGTATCCTGTATCAGCCGCTCGAAGGCGCTCACCTCGGTTTCGTTGGATAGCATGCACAGCACGAAGGGCTTTCGGCTGAACACGATGCCCACATCGTGGGTAATACCGTCGTCCTCGCCGGTCTTATGCGCCACTGGAATGCCCTTTTCGTGCAGGTAGAAGGGCATCTTGCCGTTGAGCTTCTGGTTTTTGAGGATATCCAGCATCTCCCGGCTGGCTGCCTCGGAAATCAGCTCGCCCCGGTACATCCGCTCCAGCAGCATGCCGATGTCCCGCGCACCCACGGTGTTTTCCTTGCCCTGCGCCTTGGCTGCGCTGTCAAATAGCTTGCGGCGAAGCACTGTTTGCTTCAGCCCCAGCATGCGCATCGTGGCATTCACGCAGTCAATGCCCAGCCGGTCGATCAGTATGTTGGTTGCCGTGTTGTCGCTCAGCACGATCATCAGCTCCACCAGATCCCGCAGCGTAAGCTCCAGCCCGGCATGCATGCGGTTGAGTGCGCCGCAGGAGGGCATCTTTTCCGCCTCGGCAAGCACATGCCTGTCCTCGGGGCTTATCTCGCCGCTCTCAAACTGCCGGAATGCCTCCACCATGATGGGTATCTTGATCACGCTGGCTGCCAGCATGGGCATATTTTCATTCATCATCAGTGCGCAGCCGCCGTCCAGCGGCTGATAATACAGCGCCACATGGCCGGGCGCAGCATACATGCTCTGCATCAGCTTGTTCATGCATCACCCCTCCAGACTTTCCATAAATTCGATCCCATTGAGGGTATTTCCTGAGCGCAGACCGCTCAAGCCGGCCAGCGAGCGCCGGGAGAGCACCGCGCCTGTGCGGAACAGCAGCCCCAGCAGCGGCAGCCGATCCACCACGTTCATCTGTATGCCGCTGTAGATGGATTTCAGCTCCTGCTCGGTGGTTGCCGCAGGTATGCGGGCAATGAGATCGTTCATTTCCTGATTGCCATAGTTGTTCAGGTTGATATCGCCGCCGCTGCCCAGCAGCTCGGTGATGTCCGGCACCTCGCTCAGGTTCACGCCCACGATGGCGATGTCATAGTCCCCCTCGCGGATATAGCGCATGCACCTTTCCTTGCCGCGCACCTCGATATTCACCTTCACACCCACCTTTTCGAGATACTCCGCGATCATGTTCGCGGCGTTTTCCCGCACGGAGGTGGTCGCTTCATTGTAGGTGATCAGCCGCAGCTCCAAGTCCTTCAGCCGCACGCCATCCACTTGGTTGAGTATGCCGTCGCCGTCCACATCCGTCCAGCCGCAGCTCTGTATCAGCTGCAATGCACGCTCCGGGCTGTAGTAATACATAGCAGACTGGCTCTCATACAGCCACGAGCCGGGGTTCACCGGCACCTCGCACTGCACGCCCATGCCCAGATAGGCATTTTCCACGATGGCTGCGCGATCAATGGCATACATCACAGCCTGCCGCATGCGCACGTCGCTCATCACGGAGCCTTCGCCGAGGTTGGGCAGGATATATTCATAGGTGGTAGTCAGGTAATCCATGGCTGTATAATCGGACATGCGCTTGCTGAAGGAGGCGTTGGTGCTCTGGGTGCAGAGCATATCCACCTGCTTGGTGCTCAGTGCCTCCAGCGCATCGCCGGAATCCGCATATCGCAGCGCGGCAATGGAAGCTATATTGGCGTCCTTCTTCCACCACAGGGGGTTTACCTCCAGCCGCACGCCGGAGTTTGCCGCATATTCGGTATACCAGTAGGGACCGGTTCCCCGCGCCATGCTCTCCGCCGTGGTGGTATACTGCACGATGGGAAAGGTCATGGCATAGAGGGTCACATAGCCCTCTGCCTTTGATTTCACCGTCACGGTGTATTCGTCCGTGGCCTCCATTCCCTCTATCATCCGCAGCCGACCATAATAGGGGTTGGCCGACCCGGCAGCCACGAAGTTCTGGTAGCTCACGACTACGTCCGCAGCGGTCAGGAAAGCGCCGTTGTGAAAGGTCACGCCCTGCCGCAGCTTGAACGTCCATACGTCGTCCTCCACCGTCCAGCTGTCCGCCAGCAGCGGCGCCGGCTTGAAGCTCTCGTCCAGCTCCACCAGCGATTCAAATACGAGGTTATTCAGGCTCACCAGATCCCGCTCGGTACAGAGGAAGGGGTTGATCTGCGCGCCCTGAGCCGCCACATAGCCTATGCGCAGCTGGGCGTCGGCATTGATGGTCGGCGCAGTATAGGTGTAGGTATATGCCTCGTCCGCCCAAGGGTCGTTCAGCGCGTCCGCAGCGCTCGCATCGTCCGTCTGGTCATCCGCAAAGGCGGCCTCCGCAGCCTCAAAGCCCTCCGCCATGGCGGCAGAGGAAAGCAGTCCCTTGCCAAGGCTTCCCTCCAAGCCAGCCACGCAGCCCGTGCAAAGGCTCGCCAGCAGAAGCGCCGCCAGCGCCCGCTTAAATAAGTTCCGCATAGATTTGCTCATATTTCTCATAGTATTTCAATACCCTGTCCACATAGCTGCTTGCATTCTTTCCGGCAATAACCTCCAGCGTCCTGCCATCGCTGCTGTAGGCAGGATCCTCCAGCCAGCCATCCACCGTGCCCTGACCAGAATGGTAGGCGGCGGTGCTGCACCTCATATCCCCATCGTAGCGGCGCAGCAGATAGCCAAGATACCAGCTGCCATAGCGTATGTTCGTCGCCGGATCAAAGAGGCAGCCCTCGCTGTATTCCTCGTCAAACTTGCCAGCCAGCCACACGCCCGTATCCGGTATGATCTGCATCAGCCCCTGCGCATTGACCGAGGACACCGCCAGCGGATCATAGGAGGATTCCGCAAGGATCACCGCCGCGATGTAAGCTGGATCCACGCCCTGCCGGGCGGCGTTCTCCCGTATCAGCTCCACATATTTCAGCGGATAGGGATCTATCCTCCCTCCGCCATCGCCCCTTGGCTGCACCACAAATATGCATACCAGCAGGATGGCCAGTATTCCCATGGATACAAGCGCACATAGACAGCGCCGGAGCCTGCGACGCTTCCCGGCAGCCCTGCTTGCCTTGCCCGTGCCGCGCCTCGCATTATTGGTGCTGCGCCTCGCAGTGGGGGGCTTGGCTCTTCCCGTGCTTTCGTACATAAGCTTTCTTCCGATCCTTCTCGTTTGTTTCCAAATCGCTTGAGCCTGCTAGCCAAGCCTGCGCAGCAGCTGCTGATAGAGGCCGCTCAACTCGGCGCGGGTCTTTTCGATGGGTCTGCCGCTGTTGATCACCCGCTGGGCGCGTGCATTGCGCTCCTCCATGGGCATCTGCGAGGCAATGCGCGCCTGCGCCTGCTCCTTGGTCAAACCGTCCCGCTCCATCACCCGCTCCAGCTGCACCTCCGGCTTTACCGACATTGCCCAGCATTCGTCGCAGAGCACATCCATACCCGTTTCGAATAGCAGCGGCACATCCAGCACCGTAATGCGCACGCCGTCCCGCTTGGCTGCCTCGATCTCATCCATTGCCCGGCGCTGCACCAGCGGATGGATCACACCCTCCAGCACCCGCTTCGCAGCAGGATCCTGAAATATCTGGTTGCCCAGCGCCCTTCGATCCAGCGAACCATCGGCATGGAAAACCTCGTCGCCAAATATCTCCCGTATCCTGCCCAGAGCCTCGCCGCCATCGGCGGTGAGCTGGTGGGAAATTGCGTCGGCGTCAATGTGCTTGGCTCCGAGGCTTGCCAAGTAACGCGCAGCCTCACTCTTGCCGCAGCCAATGCCGCCAGTGATTCCAACCACATAGGTTTTATTTGCAGGCACGCCAGTCGCCTCCTGTGCTTATGTCGGTCTTGAGCGGCACCTTCAGCTCCATCACGCCCTCCATGCATGCCCTGAGCAGCTCCTTGGCTGCCTCCACCTCGGCATCGGGCGCTTCTAGGATCAGCTCGTCGTGTACCTGTAAGATCAGCCTCGTCTTCATGCCCCGCGCCGCAAGCTCCCGCGCCACGCGGATCATGGCCAGCTTGATGATGTCCGCCGCGCTGCCCTGTATGGGGCTGTTCATGGCGCAGCGCTCGCCAAAGGAGCGCAGGTTGAAATTAGAGCTTCCCAGCTCCGGTATATAGCGCCGCCGACCCATCAGCGTAAGCGCATAGCCACGCTCCCTCGCCTCCGCCACGGAGCTATCCATATATGCCTTCACGCCGGGATAGCGCTCAAAATAGCGGCTGATGAAGTCCTTTGCCTCGGCTCTGCTTACACCGATGTTCTTCGCCAGCGCAAAATCCGATATGCCATACACGATGCCGAAGTTCACCGCCTTGGATGCCGAGCGCATCTGCCCCGTCACCGCATCCAGCGGCACGCCGTAAACCTCCGCCGCCGTGCGGGCGTGAATATCCTCGTCGGCATTGAAGGCTGCGATCATCGTTTCATCGCCGGAGATGTGGGCAAGCACCCGCAGCTCGATCTGCGAGTAGTCCGCATCCACCAGCGTGCAGCCGGGTCGGGCAATGAAGGCGCCGCGTATCTCCCTGCCAAGCTCCGTGCGCACCGGTATGTTCTGCAAATTTGGCTCCATGGAGCTCAGCCGCCCGGTGGCGGTGGCAACCTGATCGAAGTGGGTGTGTACCCGTCCGTTCTCATCCCGCAGCTGGATCAGCGAATCGATATAGGTGGAGCGCAGCTTGCTATACTTGCGATACTCCAGTATCTTCGCGCAGATGGGGTAGCTCTGGGCAAGGCTCTCCAGCACCTCTGCACTGGTGGAATAGCCGGTTCGGGTCTTCTTCGGCGCAGGCAGACCCATACGGTCAAACAGCATCTCTCCCAGCTGCTTGGGGGAGTTCAGGTTGATCTTTGCGCCAAATGCCTCGTCAATCTCACTGGAAAGCTGCGCGATGGTTCTATCCATGACCTCACCCATCCTGCGCAGCATATCCGCATCCACAAGGAAGCCCTCCTGCTCCATCTGCCGCAGCACGCCGGAGAGCGGCATCTCTATCTCCCGAAATACGCCGTCCAAGTCGCGCTCGGCAAGCATCCGCCGCTGTACCTCCGCCAGACGATGCACGGCCAGCGCCGGACATGCGTCGTAGCCAGCCACACCCTCATCCTCGCAAAGCGCGTCGGCCTCAAAGGATCGCCGCTGAGGATTGAGCACGTATGCCGCCAGCATCACGTCAAACAGCTTGTCCTCCAGCAGCCTGTCCCCCTTCAGATCCATCTGCTTTGCATTCCATACCTCGATCACGCCGGCGCGCTCCATCAGCGGCGCAGCGCAGCCAAGCGCCTCCCCTGCCGATATGCCCGCCGACAGCAGATCGCCGCCCAGCGGCACGTTCACGCAGCCGCCCTCCCAAGCAAGGGAAAGCTCCGCGCCGACATACACCGCCGCCCAAGCAGGCGAACCAGCCTTATCAAGCCTTGCAGCCAGCTCGGCTAGGCTGTGCAGGCTCTCCGGCCTGACCTTCTCCTCGACAGCCTCGCTAACCTCCGCCTGAACCGCTGCGGCAGGACAAGCCTCCGCCGCAGCCTCGCTCAGCTTCCGTGCAGCCAGATGCATGCCCAGCTCCTTCAGCCTTGGCAGCGCGGCGGAAAGCCCGTTCAGCTTCCATTCCTCCACCCGCACTTCCACCGGAGCGCTGCGCACGATCTCCGCAAGCGTTCTGCTCATCCGCGCCTGCTCCGCGCCGGTCATCAGCCGCTCCCGCAGCTTGCCCTTTTCCTCGCGCTCTGCCCGGCGCAGCGTTTCCTCCAGCGAACCATAGCTCTGTATCAGCCGCAGCGCCGTCTTTTCGCCCACGCCAGCCACGCCGGGGATATTGTCCGAGGCATCGCCCATCAGCGCCTTCACATCGATCAGCTGCGCTGGGGTCACGCCATAGGTTTCCATTATATATTCCGGGGTCACGCGCTGGGTATCGCTTATGCCCCGCTTGGTATAGAGTATCGTGGTGATATCGCCGGCAAGCTGGAAGGAATCTCGGTCGCCCGTCACCAGCAGCGCCTGCCTGCCCGCCTGCTCGCAGGCGAGGGACACCGTGCCGAGGATATCGTCCGCCTCATAGCCGGGGCATTCCAGCGTGGCAATGCCCATCAGTGCCAGCAGCTCCCTTATGATGGGAACCTGCGCCCGCAGGTCGTCGGGCATGGGCTTGCGCGTCGCCTTATAGCCGTCGTATAGCCCGGCGCGGAAGGTGGGCGCGTGTACATCGAAAGCCACGGCCAGCGCGTCCGGCTTCTCATCGCCGATCACCTTCATCAGCATCATCAAAAAGCCATGAACCGCATTCGTGGGCGTGCCGTCCGGCGCGCTCATGGGCGTTTGCAGCGCATGATAGGCGCGATACATCAGGCTATAGCCGTCCACCAGCACAAGTTTTTCCATCTTCGGGGCGCTCCTTATCTTTCTCCTGATCTGGTCTTTCCAGAATCGAGCTTGGCTCAGTTATTTGCTCTGCTGCCATTGGGCATGCCTATCCAGCTTCCCAGTATAGTATACCAAATATGCTTCAAAATAGCAAACCTGCAATCTCGATCCCTTTGTGAAAAAACCATGGCAGATATGGACAGCCGCAGCCGGACATGATATGATAGGTTAGGTTATATTTGCCCCCCACAATAAAAACAGAAAGAGGATATGAGCCTTGAAGCCATTCAACCTGATCCTTTGCCTCCTGCTGATCCTGATGCTTGCCTTCGGCGCGTTCTTCTACGCCGGCGGTACCCTGCGTGCGGAGGTACACAGCATTTCCGCCAGCGCAGCCCAGTATCCCGAGGCATTTGAATCCATCCGCAGCGTGCTGGAAAGCGACACCGCGCCCCAGACCTTCTCCACCGAGCCTCTCGGCGACGCCTCCGCCTATTCCCTCGTGGATATCAGCATCAGCCTTAGCAACCGCGGCATATTCGACGCCGAGTGGCTGAATGTGCAGCTGGACGGCGTAAGCGGCGATGTGGCTGTCTATTCCCTCACCGGCGACGGCTCGGACGTACCCGCCCGCAGCACCGCGCAGGTCAACCTGAAGCTGCTGACCCGCCTGCCCGCCGCCACGCCGCGCCAGATCACCATCCAGTATTACGTCTACGGCATCTCCCGCACCATCACCGTGGATGGCTAAGATCGGCGCAATGCAGCGCGATTACGAAGCACCAGATGCATCTGCATCTGGTGCTTTTCTAATCCTATTTTAGTTTGCCTTGCCCGGCGTGGGCGCGGCGCTCTGCCATGTGCCGTCCGCCTGACGGGCATAGGCGGTGTCCGCCTTCAGCAGACCGAAATCCACCCGATCCATCATGCGCCCTGCATTGCTGGTCAGCACCACGCTCTCGCCCTCGGAGCTGAGCGCAAAGGAGGCGTGCAGGTGGGCGGGATCATCGCTGCGGTCAAGCTTCGAGGCATAGACCACCAGATAAGCGCCCGGCTCGATGGAAACCTCCGGGAAGCGCCACTTGCGCAAGTTCTCTGCATCATCGGACAGATACCAGCCGCCAAGCTCCACCCGCTCGCTGGAGCGGTTGTAAAGCTCGATATAATCATAATACTGCCCGTTTTCATCCTCCAGCGCCGTCCGATTGCTGCTGACGATCTCGTTGATAATCACGGGACTGTCGCTGGCAGGCTCCTTCAGCAGCAGGTAGTTCTCCTGCGTGTTTGCCATGCCCGGCGTGGGCATGTCGCATATCTCCCAACGGGCGGTATCCATCCGCGCATAGGAATGATCGTAGCTCAGCGCCGGTATGTTCAGCGTGTCCACGGCGGCGTCGGCTGTGTTGAATAGCATCAGCGTGTCCCCCGCCGATGAAAGCCTGAATGGCGCGTGCAGCTCCTCATCGGCATTCTCGCGCAGCTTGCTATCGCAGTATACGAGCACACATTCCTGCGGCGCGAGCTGGATGGCTGGAAAGGTGAAAACCGTAGCGGAATTGGCGCTCTCCGCCAGCTTCCAGCCCTCGAGGCTCACTGCCTTCGTGCCGATGTTGATAACCTCCACCCAGTCCGGCGAGGTTCCTTCGGCAATGCTCAGCGTGTTGCGGTTGCCGGTCATTATCTCATTGATGCGCAGCGGCCCGGCGGAGTGGATCTCGGTGATCGCGTTCGTGGCGTTGGATGCCGTCTGCTCGCTGTGTGCCAGCGGAAAGCCATCCGGCCATGCAAATTGCAGCGCCAGCGCCAGTGCGCAGGCAGCCACGCCGATCAGCAGCAGCCTGCCCAAGCCATAGGGCATGCCGCTGGAGCCGATGCTCCTTGGCATGTAGCCTCGGCTTGGCTGCGCCGGTCTGCGTGCATTCTGTGCGCCGCGGGCATGGGCATAGCCGCGTGGTGCGGCATTCTGCCTGCCCGGCTCGGGTCGCCTGCCCGGCATGGGCTGTCTGCCCGGCATGGGCTGTCTGCCCGGCTGCTGGGGTGAATGGGAACGATAATTGGCTTGGCTCACGGGACTTGACCTCCCAAGGCTTTAAGTAATATGCTGTATTCGGGCGGAGCGATCAGACGCTCTCGCCGGAGTAGGATACGAGGGTGGCGTCAAACACGCCGTTCACGGAGCGCAGCTTGTTCAGCAGCGCGTCGGGCTTGTCCACGCGCACCTCGTAGGTTGCCTCGATGCCGTTGGAGGATACGGTCTTGCTCTTGAGCTGCTGCACGCGGATGCTGGAAACCAGCTGGTTCACGCTGCGCTCAGCCTCCTCGCCCATGCGAACCACCAGCAAAAAGCTGCTCAGACCCTTGGACTGGATATGCACCAGCACCGTGATCAGCACGGCGATGCCCACCACGGCCAGCGCCGTCAGGAAGAACTGACCTGCGCCCAGCAGGATGCCCATCGTCAGCGCCCAGAACATATAGGCGGTATCGAGGGGATCCTTCACCGCAGTACGGAAGCGCACGATGGACAGCGCG
>CAYWLE010000041.1:0-10106 GCA_964458825.1 uncultured Oscillospiraceae bacterium
CCAAGCAGCACGCCATCTCCTTCCACTGCACCAGCTGTGGCTACACAAGGAAGGCTTCCTTCGCATCGATCTTTTAACGAACCAACCAAACCAAAAGGCTCCTTTCGAATGAAAGGAGCCTTTATTTTATCCTCAATTCAGTCGCGCCGGTCAGCCAGTATCCGCCGGAGCGCCTGCCGCTGTGCATTCAGAAACCTGCGGTGCTGCGCTCGATCCATGGTAATAAATTCAAAGGTGAGGTATTCCGGCGCGATCCGCTCGATCAGCCCAGCCACCCCGTCGCAGGTGAAGGGGAGGTGCTGGTCGATGGAAAAGGCATGCCAGAACATCTGCTCGCTTCGCTTGGCATAGCTTCCGCCCAGCTCCGGCGGATTGAGCATCGTCTGCCGCATGTAATCGCCGGTGATCGACTGGTTCAGATGCACGCCGCGCAGGTAACGGCATAGCGAGCCATGGGCGTCCAGCAGGGAATGGATGTAGGCGACGCCATCCTCCTGCCTGCGCAGCTCCATGTTCGTGTGGAATAGATGGCCGGTATCCAGCATGATTCCCTTGTTTGGATAGGCGATGCCGTCCATCAGCCGCCGGGTCATTTCCGGCCGCGTGAACCGAAGCCCCGGCTGCCATAGGTTCTCCACCAGTAGGGCTATGCTGCCATTTTCATGGGCAAAAACCTCGTTCAGCAGCGCGGCAGTGGTGTCGATCACCTCCTCATCGCTGTGGCGGTAGCAGAGGGAAAAGCTCTCCGCAATGCTCGCATCCGATACATGAAAAACCACGTATTCAGCGCCCCAGCGGTGCGCATGCGCCAGCTCCTGCCGAAAGACCTCCACCAGCGCCTGCCTGTTCCTGCCGCCATAGAGCTGGTAGGCAGTGTCGAGGCTGTCAAATTCCCGAGCCACAGCCTCCAGATCGCCATTCCAGAAATCCAGCCAGTAGGGGAAATAGCGCATGTGCAGACCGATTACCCGCTCCGGCGGTATAATCCGCCGCTCATCCTCTCCCAGCTGCATCAGCTCCACTCCGTCAAAGCCAGCCATGAAGTCGGTCAGCGCCTGCCGGCTCTCGAAGCGATCCAGATCCTCGCCGCTGGTGGTCAGGTTAAATTGTAGCTTCATATCGAATGAAACCATCCTTGCATCATCATTAAGCCCAGCGCCCCGTCAAATCAGCCCGCGTATATAGCGCAGGTGCAGGCGGCGTAAAAAGCCTGCGCGACGGGCTAGCAGCCGTGCAGTCTTGCATACGAAGGCATATACAAACTGGTAATCCTCCTCCAGCACGCCGTGCCGGTCAAAGGCAGCCTCTTGGCATATGCGTATGACCTCCTGATACTTCAGATAAGCATCCTCGCCAAGGTCCGCCTGCACCGTGGCGGCAAAGCCCGAGGGAGCCACGCAGTCCGGCCATTGGTAGATTTCCGTCATCAGCTCGTATAGGTAGCTGTAGAGGTTTACCACGGCCTTCTTCCGGTCGCTCATGCAGATCGATTGCTTCCGCAGCGCTAAGGTATGTCGGCGGCGCAGCAGCAGTATCAGCAGCGCCAGCAGCAGGGCAAGCAGAAGCAGAAGTCCGGCTATGCGCGTCCAGTCGGAGGGCAGGGTGTTTTCGTCCCGCTCCTCCTCGTCCTCTGGATCGTCAAATATGTCCTCCTCCATATCTAGGCTGCTCTCCTGCTGCGGCGCCTGCTCGGGCGCGTCGGTAGGCTGGTTCTCCGTCGCCTGCGGAGCAAGCAGCACGTCCGCCTGTTCCATCAGGCTCAGGTATTTCGGAGCCGTTTCGAAGGGGATCCAGCCCACGCCGTCCTGATAAATTTCGCACCACGCATGACCGCAGCTTTCATCCAGCAGTATGCTCTCGTCGGGAGCGGCGGCCTCCGCAGCCTCGGGGGTGATGAGGTAGCCCTCCACATAGCGGGCAGGTATGCCGAAATAGCGCATCATAAGCGTGGCGGCGCTGGCATAGTGCAGGTCATAGCCGGAGCGGGTCTGAAGCAGAAATTCCTCTATAAAGTCGCTCTCGGGTGCGTGGGGGGCGATGGTTTCGCTGTAGCTTATGTTCTCATCAAGGTAGCTGAGTATCCGCTGCTTGGCTTCGCCATAGTCCAGCCGTGCGCCTTGACCGCCAGCCTCCCCCAGTAGCTCTGCAAGCATCGATCGAAGCTCATCCGGCATGCTCAGGAAGTGGGAATAGACATAGTTGTTGTAGTGGCTCTCGTCGATCAGATAGCGCTCCAGCGCCGCGCTCGGGGCAGCCTCGCTCGCCTGTAGCAGGGAGGTAAGCGTCGTGTAGCGCTTTATCTGGTTGGGCAGGCTGGTCAGGTTGTAGCTGTCGCAGCCCCGCAGGCTCAGGGAATAGGGCTGGATATCTCCGATGCCAGCCGCGTCGATTAAGCCGTCCGAGGCGCTCAGCAGCTCGTAGGGCGCGTAAACGTATTCTCGGCTGGCGCCAATGTGGCGAATGTCAATGGAAATCGCATCCTCCTCGCTCAACTCGCCATCCAGCAGCAGCGCTGCCTGCGCCAGCTGGGTTTGACCATAGAAGCCGTCCTCGTGGAGCCAGTAGAATAGGTCTGCACCGTCGGAAAGGCTGTATTTGTCCGCAACCAGCCAGCCGGATCCGCTGTATTGGCTGCCCACAAAGCCACGTAGGTAGAGGGATTCCGGCGCATCCATGCGCACCTCCAGCATGGTTTCCTCGCTGACCTCAAGGCTCACGAGCGCGGAAAAATCGCCGTCCGGCAGGCTGTCCTCCCCGCCAAAGCGCGCCTTACGCAGGCTGGAGGTCAGCTGCGAACGCAGGGGAGCGGGGTCGGGAAGCTCCTGCCCCACGGCAAGCAGCAGCCCGCC
Organism: uncultured Oscillospiraceae bacterium; assembly: GCA_964458825.1. GTDB lineage: Bacteria > Bacillota > Clostridia > Christensenellales > Aristaeellaceae > SFTH01. The sequence continues at coordinate 2,850 of CAYWLE010000041.1, forward strand.
GACCATCGCCAGCCCCATCAGCAGGGCAAGGCATAGCCAGCCAAGCAGCCCGCCTGCGCTGCGCTGGGAAGCCCCGCCGGAGAGGCTGCTGAGCAGCAGCGCGGCGATCAGCAGGCATAGGCTGGCAACCGGCGCGGCGATCCTCAGCATAAGCTCCAGCGCTGCAACCAGCAGGCAGATCAGCGCCTCAGCAGGCAGGCAGCGGTTCTTCACCAGCCATGCGCAGCCCAGCCCAAGCAGAAAGGCAAGGCAGCCGCAGGCATATTCCAGCCCCGCGCCAGAGCTGGCAAGGCGGGGCAGGTTGCGTGCGATGTGTCCGCCAATAACGGACGATATTTGGTTGAAAATGCTGCATAATCCGTCGATCAGTTCGGCGCAAAGCACGCCATAGGCCACGCCGCCCAAGCAGAGCAGGGCAATGATCAGCCTGCCGAAGCGCAGCCTTGTGGCAAGATAACCAAGGCAGATGGCAAGCAGACCCGCCGCCATAAGCTGCCATGCAGCAGGCAGACCAAGCATGCCCGCAAAGCAGCCGCCCACCCCGACAAAGAGGCAGGCGGCGCTCAGGGCGGCGGCGATGCTCAGCGGCTGACCGCCGCACCTGTGGCTGGGTTCAATGCGCAGTGCATTCATCTCAAGGCTCCTTTGACTGGTTAAAAGGCTGGTTGGCTGGTTAAGCTGCTGTGCTCAGATCAGCAGTCGGGTGAGCCGGTTGGGCAGGCAGCTGACGCCCTGCGAAGGTTCCTCCTCGGGCAGAAGCAGCGTGACATCGCCCTCGAACGCCTCCGCATGGGCAGGCTGCACGGCTGCAAAAGCAGTATCCGTCGGACAGTGGCGATGGCGTCGCTCCCGATGGCTCGGGCGGCAATGCCTTGCTCATCCTGAACCACCAGCGCAGATAGCAGCCGCCCCTGTTCGCCTACCAGATCATCCAGCGAGGCGATGGAAAGCAGCTCCATCAGTCCGGTTTCACGGTTAAACCATGCAATTTGGTGCGGCACATAGAGGTCCGCCAGCGCCTGCGATACCGAAATGAGCGCCTCGCAGGCATGGTCGGCTGCTTCGGCAGAAAAGGCTTGGCTGGGGCAGTTGTCCCAAAGAAGCAGCACCGCATTTGCCACCGGCAGCGATCGCTCCTTCACGATCATCCGCTTGAACTTGCTGCTGAGCTTCCAATGGATGCTGTGCAGCGGATCACCCTCGCGATAATCCCGTATGCCAAAGAGCGCGCTGGGATCGTCGCCGGGGCGGATGGCGGAATATTCATCGCTGTTCATGTCCGGCGCGTCGGGCGCCTGAAGCTCAATCGCCATCTCAAAGCTGTTGGGCAGCACCAGCAGGCTCCCTTGGATATCCACCTGCCGTTTGCAGCGAAATAGCCCGAAGGGATCCCGGATAACGACCCGCTCCACCTCCACCGTAAGCTTGCCGCAGTGGGGGCTTTCGATGCGCAGGCTGGCTCCATCCGAGGGACAGCCAAGGCGTAACTGCCGTATCTCGCCGGTCAGCAGGTTTGCCACGCGGCCAACGATCTGTACGTGCATTGCGGACAGTAGCGGCCGCCCTTTCAGCCGAACCTCCGCCTCAATCGCCTCTCCCTTGGCGGCGTGCTCGGGCAGGCTGATCTCTCCATGCACGCCCTGCGAGGCGATCAGCAGCAATAGGAGCGCGCCCCACGGCAGTATGAGCATGGCAAGGGTTAGTGCGGCAAACACCGCCCGACCCGTCATTACATGGCAGAGGGCGAGCATCGCCGCACCCAGCAGCCATAAAAAGCGCTTCAGCCACATGCCCGCTTACCCTGCGATGGGCATCCGAACCTCGCAGACCACCTGCCGGATCACGGCCTCCTGCGTGGTTCCAGAGAGCTTTGCCTTCGGGCTGAGTACCAGTCTATGGGCGCACACATCGCTGAATACGGTGGCTGCATCCTCCGGCAGCACATAATCCCTGCCCATCATGTAGGCGCGCGCCTGCGCCATTTTCAATACGGCGAGGGCTCCGCGGGGGCTTACCCCCAGCTGCACTACGCTGTGCTCGCGGGTGGCCTGCGCCAGATGGGTGATGTATTCAAGGATCGAGTCCGCCACGTTCAGGCTGTCAACCTCCCGCTGCATCTGGATCAGGTTCAGGCTGTTGGTTACTTGACGCACGGCGTTGAGGGGGTTCTCGCTCTTTCTGTCCCGCAGTATACTCACCTGACTGGCAAAATCAGGATAGCCCATCTGCAAGCGCACCATGAAGCGGTCGAGCTGCGCCTGCGGCAGCAGCTGGGTGCCTGCGGAGCCAACGGGGTTCTGGGTGGCGATTACGATAAAGGGATCTGGCACTGCGTGGGTCACGCCGTCCACCGTCACCTGCCGCTCCTCCATTACCTCCAGCAGAGCAGATTGGGTCTTGCTGGAGGTGCGGTTGATCTCATCCGCCAGCAGAAGGTTGGTCATGACCGCGCCGGGCTTGAACAGCAGCTCCTTGCTCTTCTTGTCGTAGATGGAGAAGCCGATGATGTCCGATGGAACCACGTCCGAGGTGAACTGCACGCGGCGATATTCAATGCCCATGGCACGGCTGAATGCCAGCGCCAGCGTGGTTTTACCCACGCCCGGCACGTCCTCCAGCAGGATATGCCCGCGGGAAAGAATCGCCATCAGCGCTCGGGCAAGCACATCGTCCTTGCCCACGATCGCCTTCTTGACCTCCCGTAAGATGCTCTCGATCTGCATGTTCATGGCAGCGTTCCTTTCTGCTTTTCCCCTTGGCTTTGGTTTGGTTGGTTTGGTTGCTTGGGTTGCTTGGCTCACCACTGCTGGGCATAATTATCGCCGTTGCCCTGCACGTCCGAAGCGCCGATATCCTTGCCATAGGCAAGCGTGAAGCGAAGACGAAGCACATCGCCATCCTGCAAATAGCACTCGGATAGGCTGTAGTTGGGATAGATCCCATTTACGCAGTACATCCAGCCGGAGCCTTGGGTGAAGTCATATTCACCGAGGCTATCGTAGTGGAAGCTGTTTGTCCACATCAGTCCGTCGGCGTTGATGGCGTCCTCCAGCTCATCCGGTATGTCCCATCCGTTGGTGACGCCCTCCTTGAGCAGGTGCGCCAGATAGAAGCCGTTGGTCAGGTTGCCGGAATACTGGTATTCGAAGCCGTTCGCCTCCAGCACCTGAGCCACGGCATACACGGCATTCTGCCCCTCGAAGATATCCACCTGCGTGGCGGATATCAGCTCGCCTAGGCTGAGCACATTTGCATCCACGATCACGGTGGCGCTGCCCTTTTTGCTGCCCTCCTCCACGGCGGTGCAGTTCAGGCTGTAGCGGTAGATGGTGTAGCGGTCCTCATAGTCCCACACGGTGATAACCACGTCGTTCACGCCGTTGCTCAGCTCGAGCCGGTAGCCGGTGCGGGTTTCATCCTCCCACATGTCCTCCAGCGTGCGCCCGTTGAGCTGCACGGTGATGTGGTCGCCGTAGATGCGCTCGCCATTGCCGGTTTCGGCGCTCACCTGAAGGGTAAATAGGCTGCCGGTGATCTCCATGCCCTTGCTGAGGTTGCAGCGCATCTTGGGCATGGTTTCGTCGGCGTTCGCCTCCTCGCAGATGATGTAGTGGTGGTAGGCGATGGTATAGCTCTGGCTGTATTCCTTGCCATCCACATCCATTGCCTTCAGGCGGATCAGGTTGTTTCCGCGGGAGAGCAGGCAGGCATAGGCGTCGCCATCGCCGATAAGGGTCGCGCCGTTGGCAACCACGGTTAGCGTTGCCCGCTCCGTGCCGCCAATGATGGATGCATGGAATGAAAAGTTGGGGTCGTCCACCTCGTGATCGTAAAGGTCGGTGATGAACTCAATGCCCTCCGGCAGCTCCACGGTGATGGTGAAGCTCTGCTCCAGATGCTGATCATCGCCCTCGGCAATGAGGGTGATGCTGTTGGCTCCCTCGGCAAGGCTGCATTTGTAGCGGTTGGAGCTGGAATCCAGCTGCTCGCCATTCAGGTATGCCGCCAGAGCAGCCCTGCGGCTGCCGATGGAGGCGTAGGCGGTGAAGCTGAAGCTCTGCTGGTTGATGGTTCGGTCGCTTAAGTCGGTGGTGATAATCAGCTCATCCAGCACCACGAATACCGTGTAGGTCTTGCTTACCTGTATCTGCCTGCCCTCGCCATCCTGATAGACCACCGTCACCTTGATGCTGTTCTGCCCGTCTGCCAGCTGCACCCGCCCGCTGAACTGGGGAACCGGACTGCCGTTTACCTCCACGCTGGTGGAGCGCAGGGTCAGGCTTGGCTGCTTGTGGGTGATGGTGAAATCCAGCTCTCGGCTGGCGATGGTGGAGCCGTTTATGATGCTCGTGGTGAAGTAAACCACAGCTGTGCTCTGGCTGCTGTCCCCCGTGCCGGCAGTCGGTTCGGCAGATGGGCTGTCGTCCGGCTTGGGCGTGATGAGGGGACTCGGCTGGCTGGTGGATGCGTTGCTCTCCGGCCGCTTCGTTGCCGCAGGCGGCTGGGTCGGTTGCTGGGTCGGTTGCTGGGTCGGCTCCGGCGTGGCTGCCGCCTCGGGTGTGGCGCTCGGCTGGGGGGTGGGGGAGGGCTCGACAGTTGCGCTCGGCTGTGGCGTGGCGCTCGGCTGGGCATCCTCTGGAGCCTGCTGCTCGGTGGTGATGGTCAGCGTTTCCTGCTGGAGCATGTGGGAGCTGTCCAGATCCCGCTCCCGCAGCGGGTTCTCCGGCGCGACCGTTTCCCGCCCGCACAGCGCAAGGCACATGCCTGCAACCAGCGCAGCCACGAGCAAAACAGCGGCAAGCTGCTGAAAAAAGCGGTGTTTCTGCATAGCCTCCTCCTGATCGGCAGGTTCAAAAAGGGCTGCGTGCAGCGACCGGCGCAAAGCAAGCCGCCGCCTTTGCAAGGCGCTTTGGATCCAGATAAGCATACTTCAAGCCTATAGGCATGAAATTTAGTCAGAATTATACACGAGCGTCATTTTGCTTGTCAATAGTTCTTCTGAAATTAACAAATAGCTTTTCTCCAAAGGCGCATCCATCTCCGCAAGGGGTATTTACATCGCCGTTGAGCTGTGCTATAATATATTCGCTAGATTCTAAGGTGTCACAGGCGTGCGCTTGGGCGCATGCTGCTGTGACGAAAAGGGAACACGGTGTGAATCCGTGACAGATCTCCTGCTGCTGTATGGCGGACGAAAGCGCATTTCAGTCATTGGCTGCTCCAGCCGAGAAGACGCGCAAGTAGGTCGAAGCCGAGTCAGAAGACCTGCCTTAGGAAAATGGCTCATTCCGGAGAGAGTGATGGCTGTTTGAGGCGAAGTACATAGCTTTATAACCATGCAAGCCCCCGCGGCTGCTTGGTTTATGAGGGTTATTTTTCGTGTGCAAAAGGCCGTTTTCTTTCGAGAAAGCGGCTTTTCAATTTTGCGGATGTGCTTTGTGTCGCGCCATCTCTGCTCCGATTCGTAAAGAGGGTCGTTGCTATGAGGCGTGTTTGGCAGATGTGCGTCCGCATTATTTGTATCGTGCTGGCTTGCACGCTGCTTTCTGCATCCAGCCTTGCCAGCGAGGCAGAGCCGCTGCCCAGCCTCAGCCCCGCAATTGAAGTGGTCGAAGCGGTCGAGGCTGTCGATGATATCTCCGCCGCCGCCATGCCCAGCCCCACGGCCGAGCCTGCACCGGCGGATACCGCCGCTCCCACTGCCACGCCTCAGTCCCTGCCCACGGAAACCGCCCTGCCCACGGCAAGCATCGAAGCCACCCAAACCACCCAAGCTACCCAAACCATAAGCGCCGCACCCGCGCAGGAAAGCCTTGTATGCATCCTGCGGGATAATACCAGCCTCTATGCAGACGCCGAAATGACCGCCGTCATTGCCTTGGCGCGTGCAGGCGAGGTTTATACGCTCATCGAAAGCACGGATCGCTGGGCTTGCATCGATTATATCGACGCAGCCGGGCAGCCTGTCCGTGCTTTTGTCGCGCCTGCGGATGTGCAGCCTCTTGGCGTGAACGAGCCTGCCGCAGGGGAGACAGCCACCCCTGAACCAAGCAGCCAGCCCGAGCCTAGCGCCACCCCCGCGGCGGGCGCTTCCGCCAGCGGCAGCTTCTGCATCGTGGCGCATACGGCCAGCCAGCTGGTGATCGCCCCCATGGAGGTTCCCTATAGCGCGGGGGATAGCATCCTCTCCGCGCTGGAAAAGCTCAACGGCCATAGCATCTATGATCTTTCCACCGGTGTTATCTCCCGCATCGACGGCGTGGAGGCAAATTTCTCCCGCAGCGATGAGGTTGGCGGCTATGATCTCAGCCGTCCCGCCTCGGAGATCAGCGTCATGGTCTTCAGCGAGGATAGCCTTGCTCCCGGCGAGGGTTGGATCGAGCTGATCCGCGCCATGGCAGCCTGCCGCGAGGATGCAGCCGCATTTGAAAGCGAGGCTGTGGCGGCGCTCTATCAGGAAATAATCGACGCTTACCTCAGCCTTTCCGATGCCGATGCAGCGACCTATGCCCAGCGCCTGCGGGCAGCCATGGCGGGTGAAGACGTGCCTGCCGGCGATGCAAGCGCGCCCGCCCTCGTGGATGGTTGGTATCAGCTTACCACCGGCGGCGAGCTGAAGTGGTTTGCCGATCTGGTGAATGGTCAGTTGGAGGGCTTGGCGGCAGAAACCGGCGCTAAGGCAAGCCTTGCCTGCGATGTGAGCCTGAACGGCTTGGAATGGACGCCCATCGGCTCCGAGACTGCTCCCTTCGTTGGCAGCTTCGATGGCAAGGGTCATCGCATCAGCGGTCTGCATATCTCCGGCAGCGGGGATTATCAGGCGCTCTTTGGCTATGTGGGCGCTTCCGGCAGCGTGGGAAGCCTCTCTGTGTCCGGCTCGGTGGATGTGGGCGGTAGCTATGTGGCTGGCGTCGTGGCTTACTGCGCAGGCAGCCTGCATGATCTGCATAACCGCTGCAAGGTCACTTCGTCCGGCAGGTATGTGGGCGGCGTGGTCGGCGCGCTTGCCGATGCCGGCTGCTCCGTGAGCGACTGCACCAACCACGCAAGCATCCATAGCAGCTATGAATCCGGCTCCGCCTATGTGGGCGGCGTGCTGGGCGGCAAGGCTGGCAGGCTGGATAATTGCGAAAATAGCGGCGCGGTCAGCGGCTATAGCCATGTGGGCGGCGTGGCTGGGCAGGCAAGCGAGCTTCTTTCCTGCCGCAATGAGGGCAATGTTCAGTGTACCCGCCAGTATGGCGGCGGCGTGGCTGG
>CAYWLE010000041.1:10206-11386 GCA_964458825.1 uncultured Oscillospiraceae bacterium
CGGCGGCGTGGCTGGCGCGGCAGATAGCATTGCCTCCTGTGCCAACCATGGCTCTATCTCCGGCCGTGCGGCGGACAACTGCCATTTCTCCTCCGTCGCAGGCGTGGCTGGCAAGTTCTCCAGCGCAGCCGACTGCATCAATTATGGCTCCATCTCCGTATCCGGCAGCTATGTGGCCGGCGTGGTCGGCGGCAATGGCGGCGGCAGCGTGCAGCGCTGCGCCAACCATGGCACAGTAACCAACCTCGGCTCCACCGGCGAGCAAACCGGCGGCGTGGCCAGCGCAGGTAAGCTGGAGGAATGCTTCAATACCGGCGCTGTGCGTGGCTTTGCCTCCGTGGGCGGCGTGGCTGGCGGCACAACCAATACCACCCTCAAGCGCTGCTATAACCTTGCTCCCGTGCAGGGCGATCATGGCGTGGGCGGCGTTGCCGGCGTGTGTCTCTCCGTGCGCAGCTGCTTTAATGTGGGCGCGGTTTCCCTCACGGGCGTGGGCGGCGGGCTTATTGCTGCGGATTGCTCCAGTAACTCGGATTGCTATTATTTGGATAGCCTCAAGCTCCATTCCAAGGCGGGCGCTCCCCTCAGCCGCAGTGAGCTGCGCCTGTGCATGCAGGCGAACGAGCGTTTCCAGCTCAACCTGAATCAAACCTACCACGATGGCTATCCCTGCCTGAAGTGGGAGCATGCCGATACCGCCGCCCCTGTGGCTTCCATCCGCCTGCCGGAGGGTGAGAAGACCCGCCTGACCATGCTCGGCGGCGGCCAGCTTCCCCGCATGCCTGAACAGGTTCTGGTTTCCGCCGGCGGCATGGATTTCCTCTGCGATGCGGCGTGGTCTGCCCCTGTGGGCTTCGATGGCGTCGCCGCGGGCGAGTATGCCTTCACCCCGCAAGCCACCCTGCCCGAGGGCTGTGCCGTCGCCGCCGATACCCGAATCGATACCCTCGCCATCACCGTGCTTTCCGAGGATGAACTGCCGCTGCTGAGCAGCATCACCCTCGAGGCAGGCATGCCCGCCAGCTATACCACACCCTACGGCACGGAGCCGACCGGCTTCCCGACCCACGCCCTCGCCGTGATCGATGGCGTCGAGCAGCGCGTCGCCATAAGCTGGCTTCCGCCGCAGGAGCTGGATCTTACAAATACCTCCGCCGAGTTTATCTATACCCTCCAGCTT
>CAYWLE010000042.1:0-11342 GCA_964458825.1 uncultured Oscillospiraceae bacterium
CAGACAGGCGACTATTGAACCTTGAGCGTGCCAAGCCGCTGAAGGACGTGCTGAGGTCAGGGCAAAGAAAAGGGGCTTGCCGCCTGCAAATTGCAGATGGCAGACCCCTTTTGCGTGGCTTGATAGTTTCTGTGGAACATGCGAAAATGGAATCCAGAGCTGTACCGCTTGCCGCTTTGGGCGTATTGACAGGGGCTTGTTCACCTGCCGCAGTGGAAAGGCTCTTTTTATATATCCGTCAGATAATCGTAAGCAGACCCAAGGACTTGAGCAGCAGGACGGTCAGCAGCAGCGGCGCGACCACCTTAATCATCACTGTGTAGAGCTTCTTTCTGCCGAAGCGGCAGCCGCTGGACTCGATCTCCTCGATCACCGTGCGGGGCTTGAGCACCCAGCCAGCCAGAATGCAGGTGCCGATGGCGACCACGGGCATCAGCACGCTGTTGCTTACGTAGTCCATTACATCCAGAATCTGCGCATGGGAGCCGTTGGGAAGCAGGATATCGAAATAAAGACCATTATAGCCAAAGCACACAAACAGCGCCATGACGATGCAGATAAGCGTTTCCACCACAACTGCACGGCTGCGGGAGAAGTGGAATTTATCGATCATGCCAGCCACGATGGTTTCCATGATGGATACAGAGCTGGTGATGGCTGCAAAGAAGACCATGATGAAGAACATTGCGACCACCACATGTCCCACGCCGCCCATGGCTTCGAATACCTTCGGCAGCGATACGAACATCAGGCTCGGGCCGGAGGCGTCCAGACCCTCCTGACCCATGAAGGTGTATACGGCGGGGATCACCATCACGGCGGCGAGGAAGGCAACCACGGTATCGAAAAGCTCGATCTGGTTGATGGAGGTGTTGAGGTTATCCTCCTTCTTTACATAGGAGCCGTAGGTGACCATGATGCCCATCGCCACGCTGATGCTATAGAAGAGCTGCCCCATGGCATCCATCAGCACGTTGAAGAAGGATTTCAGGGTCATGCCCTCCAGATTGGGGATCAGCAGTATCTTCATGCCCTCCCAGCCGGTGCGGGTCACGCCGCTCTCATCGGTATGGCGGAGGGTGATGGAGAATATGGCGATGCCGAATATCAGCACCAGCAGAAGCGGCATCAGCACCTTCGAGCAGGATTCAATGCCCTTATTCACGCCGCGCAGCACGATGAACGCCGTCGCCAGAACGAAGATCAGGGCATACACCACCGGCTCCACGGGGGCGGATATGAAGGCGGAGAAATAGCCGTCCGCCGTGGCCTGCCCGCCTTGACCGGTGGCAAAGGTGACGATATACTTCAGCACCCAGCCGCCGATGGCGCAGTAATAGGGCAGGATCAGCAGCGGCACGATGCTTGCCAGCCAGCCGAGAAAGCCAAAGCGCTTGCTCAGACTGCCGTAGGCTGTGAGCGCGCCCAAGCGGGTCTTCCTGCCGAAGGCAAGCTCAGTTGCCAGCAGGGCAAAGCCGAAGGTGAGCGCCAACAGCAGATATACGACCAAGAACATGCCGCCGCCGTCCTTGGCTGCGAGATAGGGGAAGCGCCAGATATTGCCCAGCCCCACCGCACTGCCTGCGGCAGCCAGCACAAAGCCGATCTGACCGGCGAAGGTGTTACGTTTCTTTCCATGCTGTGTTTCTTGCTGCATTGCGATCATTTCCTCTCGTTTTGGTTTAAGCTTGGTTGGGTATAGGGGGTTCTCATTTTGTCCGCATGGCGGACGCATTACTTTTACTATACCATATTTTTGCATATATCGCAATTGCTTTTGACCATGTTTTGCCATTTTTGTGGCTTTTTGCGTAAAAAAGCGAAGGAAGGCGGCTGCTGAGCTTGGCTCGGCAGTCGCTTTTGCTTGAAATTGCAGCGGGTATATGGTATATTTAGGAGGCACATTTTCGGCGGAAACGCATGTGCATATGATTATAGAATTTGCGAGGTAGACGACCGATGCTCTATTTACTGCTGTCCATATTATGCAGTTCACTGCTTTCCATCATCATGCGCTATAGCGAGCGCTATACAAAGGACAGCCTGAGCATGCTGGCGATGAACTACATCGCCTGCTGCGCACTGAGCCTTATCCATGCAGGATCGGTGGATATCCTTCCCGCCCAGCCGGGATTGGGAACGGCGCTGCTGCTGGGCGCCCTTGGCGGCGTTTTCTATCTCGGCGGCTTTGTGTTGCTGCAATGGAATATTGCCCGAAACGGCGTGGTTCTGCCAACGACCTTCATGAAGCTGGGTGTGCTGGTTCCCACGCTGATGGCTATATGCGTATTTGGGGAAAGCCCGAGGCTCGCGCAGATCATCGGCATTGCCATGACTGTGGCAGCCATACTGCTCATGCAGGGCGGCGGGGCGGCCAGAGAAAACCTCAGCCTTCCGGGGCTGATCCTGCTGCTGCTGTGCGGCGGCTTGGCAAACGCCGTAGCGAAGATATATGAGCAGCTTGGCTCGGCGGCGCTGAGCGACCATTTTCTTTTTTATAATTTCCTCATGGCGCTGCTGCTTTGTCTGGCGCTGTGCATTGCAAGGAAGCAGCGCTTCAAGGGCTATGATGTGGCTTTTGGCCTGCTCATCGGTGTGCCGAACTACTATGCCTCTCGGTTTTTGCTGCTCTCCCTATCGGATGTGCCCGCCGTGGTTGCCTTCCCCTGCTCCTCGGTGGGAGCCATCGTGCTGGTTGCAGTGGCTGGGGTGCTGCTCTTTCATGAGAAGCTCAGTCGCCGCAAGTGCGCCGCGCTGAGCGTGATCCTCGTGGCGCTGGTGCTGCTGAACCTGTAAGGCAATATCAAAAAGGAACCATCCTGCCTGAAGGATGGTTCCTTTTATATTTCTGCCTTGCTCAGAACTCCGGGTCATACCAAGCGGGGATCTCCTCATAGCAGGCCCTGCGGATCTTGAAATTGGTATAAGCCACGCGGGTGCAGTAGGCTTCGAAGCCCACGCGGCCGTACTTTTCCTGATCGATGGGATCGGGGTCGGTTGCCTCGATGGCGAGCTGACCATCCACAACCACGAACACATGGCCGCCGATGGAGCCGCACTGCATGTGATAGACCTTGCCCGGCTCGAAGTTAAAGAGCTTGGTGCCGCAGTTGAGCTTATACTCCGGCGACTTCTCAAAGCCCACCTTGCCATCCCACCAGCCGCCAAGACCAGCCACATAGGCGAGGGCGCGGGTGTTGGTTTCCTCATTCCATGAACCAGACCACATGCAGTTGATATCGTGGGTGCAGGGTTCGAGCACCTTGGCATAGAAATCCAGACAGACCGGGCCATAGAAGCTCTCCTTCATGATCGCCATAGAGGCAAAGTTCTTCCGGCTCTCGCCGATCAGCCAGCCATCCTCCACATACCAATTGCCATCACGAATTTCAAAATCCTCGGCAAAGCTCTCGGGGGTGAAGGGTCGGTCGTAGATGATTTCCATGGAATCGGGATCAATGCGCTTGCGGATGAGATCCATATATATGCACGCTCCTTATCGTAAATAATATCCGCATCCATTATAAGGGATAGCTGGGCAGGTTTGCAAGCTGATATGGGAAAAAACAGGCGGGCTGGACGGGAAAAATATGGCTTGACGGATCGGCGGGAAAGTGCTATAATCCAAGCATTGCGTAGATGGGGATGAGCGTGCAACAGCGCCTGTGAAGAGAGCTGCCGTGAGCTGCGAGGCAGTCAGGCTTGGCACGCAGCCGCCCCGGAGCTGCGCGCGGAAAGGAACGGCGGCGCTGCTGCCCTCCGATTAAGCGGCGCTGGGTTCGCCCAATACAGCGATAGGGTCGCATGCAGACCTGCAAAGGCTCGTGCCGTGAGGTATGGGTAAAGTAAGGTGGTACCGCGGAGCATAGTGGCTCCGTCCTTATGAAGCATCATAAGGGCGGGGCTTTTTTGTATCCCCCGGCGATGCGGAAAAGAAAAACTGGAGGGATTGAGCTATGCTGGAGATCATTACCAATGTGAACAAGGCCGTAAACGGCTTTGTGTGGGGCGTGCCTGCGATGATACTGATTTTGGGCGTGGGGCTGATGCTGACCATCCGCACCCGCTTTGTGCAGCTTCGCAAATTTGGCTATTCCATGCGGGAAACTGTGGGCAGGATATTTGCCAAGGATGAAGCGAAGGACGGCGTGAAGGACAGATCCAAGCACGGCGCCATCACACCCTTTCAGGCAGTATGCACGGCGCTTTCCGCCACGGTTGGCACGGGCAACATTGCGGGCGTGGCTGGAGCCATTGCCATAGGCGGCCCCGGCGCGGTATTCTGGATGTGGATATCGGCGCTGCTGGGCATGTGCACGAAGTTTGTGGAGGTCACGCTGGCTGTGCGCTTCCGTGAGCGGAACAAGCACGGCGACTGGGTGGGCGGTCCGATGTACTTCATCAAGAATGGCTTGGGCAAGAAATGGATGTGGCTTGCCGTGACCTTTGCCGCGCTTGGCACGGTGACTGTGTTTGGCACGGGAAATGCCACGCAGGTAAACGCCATCATTACCGCCATCAACTCCGCGCTGAGCAGCTTCGGCGTGGTTCCGGCGGGCGGCTTACAGGCAGTAAACATCGGCATTGGCGCGCTGATCGCCATAATGACGGCGCTGGTGCTGCTGGGCGGTATCAAGCGCATCGGTCGCGTGGCTGAGAAGCTGGTGCCGTTCATGGCGCTTTTGTATGTGGTGCTGGGTCTGGGCGTGGTGGTTATCAACATAAGGAACCTGCCCGGCGTGTTTGCCAATATCGTGCGCGGCGCATTCGATCCGGCGGCGGTCACTGGCGGCGTGGTGGGCAGCATGTTCCTGTCTATGCGCAACGGCGTGGCACGCGGCATTTTCTCCAATGAGGCTGGCTTGGGCACGGCTTCCATCGCCCATGCCTCCGCCGATACGGATAGCCCGGTGAAACAGGGTCTGTTCGGCATATTCGAGGTTTTCTGCGATACCATCGTCATCTGCACGCTGACGGCGCTGATCATACTGTGCAGCGGCATAGAGGTGAACTATGGCGTGGATGCCGGCGCGGCGCTGACCATCAGCGGCTTCGTGGCAAGCTACGGCAGCTGGGTGACGATATTTACCGCCGTGGCGCTGTGCTCCTTTGCGCTGTCCACCATCCTTGGCTGGGGTCTGTATGGCATGAGGTGCGTGGAGTTTATCTTCGGCTCCAGGGCAAACAAGACGTTTATGCTGATCTATTCGATGGTTTCCATCGTGGGCGCGACCATAGACCTCGGCCTGCTGTGGAGCATATGCGATACCTTCAATGGCTTGATGGCGATCCCCAACCTCATTGCCGTGGCGCTGCTGTCGCCGGTGGCTGTGAAGCTGATACGGGATTTCTTTGCCAAGGATCCTGCGGCGGCGCTGAAGCGCTGAGAAGCAGGTTTTGACATGATAAGAGGGGAGCAGTTCACAGGCATGAGAAGCTTCAGCGATGAACAGTTGATCAACTTGGCGATGCACGAGGGCTTCAGCGCGGCGGCGCTGATGGATGTGAAGGATATTGTGGTGGATCCTATGTTCCGTCCCTTCTGTGAGGAGAACCTCTGCGGACATTATGGCGCGAATTACACCTGCCCGCCGGACTGTGGCACGGTGGAGGAGATGGAGGCTCGGCTGCGCAGCTATCCGCGGGCGCTGGTTTTCCAGACGAAGTGGCCCATCACCGATTATACCGACAAGGCTGCCATCGGCGAGGCAAAGCGCTTTCATAATGAAGCCATGCTGCGGGTGATCGATCAGCTGAAGCAGGCTGGCTACGGCGGTCTGATGGCGGGAGCCAGCTGCTGCATACTCTGCGACAGATGCGCGCTGCGGGACGGGCTGCCCTGCCGCTTCCCGGACAGGAAGTGGAGCTGCCTATCTGCCTACTGCATATTCGTGCGGAAGCTGGCGGAGAAGTGCGGCATGGAATATGCCTGCGCGGATGGCTCGCTTGCCTTCTTTGGGCTGTATGCCTTTGCGGACAAGTGAAGTTGCTTAGATACAAAAAACCCTTCGAGCCAATTTGGTTCGAGGGGTTTTTGCTGAATATGCTCAGGCGTTTTTTCCCTTGCCGCTGAGGATGGAGTTGAAGCTGCGCAGGAAGAGGATGGTGGTGACGGCTGCGGCGATGATATCGCTCACAGGTTCGGCGAGGAACACGCCCAGCACCTTATTTTCGATGAACTGCGGCAGGATGAAGATCAGCGGGATCAGCAGTATGATCTTGCGCAGGCAGGCAAGGAAGAGGCTGATCTTAGCTTGGCTGAGCGCCATGAAGCTCTGCTGGCAGGCGATCTGTGCGCCGAAGGCAAATATGCCGGCCATGTAGATGCGCAGCGCCCATGCGGCGTAATCCGCAAGCGCGGCGTCGTTGGTGAATATGCCGGTGAGCAGCCGGGGAGCCAGCATCGACAGCGCCCAGAACAGCGTGGCATAGCACAGGCATACGGTGAGCAGCAGGCGGAAGGTTTTCTTCACGCGGTCGATATTGCCCGCGCCGAAATTATAGCTCACAATGGGCTGACCGCCCTGGCAGAAGCCCTGCAGCGGCATAGTAACCAGCTGGCATACGCTGGTGAGGATGGTCATCGCGCCAACGGCGATATCGCCGCCATAGCGGGACAGGCTGGAGGTGAAGCTCATGGAGAGCAGGCTCTCGGTGGCGAGCATCACGAAGGTGGATATGCCCAGCGCCAGACAGGGCTTGAACACTGCGGGGATGAGGCGCAGGTTTGCTTTCTTCAGCTGGAGGGCGGTTCCCTTGCCGGTGAGGAAGCGGAGGATCCAGCACGCGCCCACGGCTTGGCTGAGCACCGTGGCGATGGCTGCGCCCTGCACGCCCATATCGAATACGAAGATGAAGATGGGATCCAGCACGATATTGATGACCGCGCCGATCACCGTGGTGAGCATGCCAACCTTGGCAATGCCCTGCGCGGTGATAAAGGGGTTCATGCCCATCACGATCAGCACGAATACACTGCCGAGGATATAGATGCGGGAGTAGGACAGGGCATAGGGCAGCGTGGCTTCGCTGGCTCCAAAGAAGCGCAGCAGCGCTGGTGCGGCGAGGTAGAAGCCTATGGTGAGCGCTACGGCGAAGATCAGCAGCAGGCTAAAGCAGTTGGCGACGATCTTCTCCGCGTGGTCGCGATCCCCGCGCCCCATGCTGATGGATGCAAGGGGAGCGCCGCCTGCGCCTGCAAGCATAGCAAAGGCATTTATAAACATGAGGATGGGTACGAACAGACCCACGCCGGTGAGGGCGGTAGCGCCGATATCCGGGATATGACCGATGTAGATGCGGTCTACGATATTATAGAGCAGGTTGATGATCTGCGCCACGACGGCTGGAATGGCAAGCTTGAAAAACAGGCGCGGTATACTGCCAGAGCCGAGCGACTGCGTGCGGGCGGTTTTGCTTTGATCCATGGTTGGCTGTTCCTTTCGAATGATTCTTCTTGACCACTAAAGCATTTTACTCTATTTTATAGACTCAATATAAAGTTTTGCCTGCGCCGGCAGCTAAGAATGGGTAAGTTTACAGGGAAAGGCGGGCGCTTGGCTGGCTTTGAGGCTGGGTGGCTTGCCATGACGCTGTTTTTTTGGTAATATAGAGAATGGAACGAATGCAAAGCCGGTATGGTGCCGACAGGAAAAGAGGAATGAGATGCAGAAAAAACTGACGGGTGCGGACAGCAACAGGCTGCTCTGCTGGTTGCTGCTGGGTCTGGCGGCGCTGCTTTTGAGCTTTGCAGTGGCTTTGCAGCCGAACCTGAGCCTGCTGACGGGCTTCTGGAGGATACAGCTTGCGCCTGCGGGGCTGATTACCGATCCCATCTGCACCGGCGGCGTAGGTGCGGCGCTGCTGAACGCGGCGGCGCTGCTGCTCATCAGCACGCTGCTGGTAAGGCTGCAGAGGATGGCGTTTACGGGGCTTACGGTCGCCTGCCTTTTTATGATGGGCGGCTTTGCTCTGCTTGGCAAGAACGTGGTAAACAGCCTGCCGATCCTGCTGGGCGGCTATCTATATTCCCGATACAAGGGAGAACCCTTTTCGAAGTACACCTACAGCACCTTCTTTGCCACCTGCCTGTCGCCCATGGTGAGCTTCTTTATGTGCAATGCGAGGGTGGAGCTGCAATGGGTGGGCATGATACTCTGCGGCGCGCTGATCGGCTTTGTGACGCCGGCCATCGCCGCCTATACGGTGCGCATCCATCAGGGCTACAACCTGTACAATGTGGGCTTTGCGGCTGGCTTTGCAGGTCTTGGCATAGCGAGCGTGCTCAAGGGCGCCGGCGTGGAGTTTCACACGGAGAGCAGCTGGAGTACGGAGTATGGTACGCAGCTAACGATACTGATGCTATGCATTCTGGTAAGTCTATTCGTGCTGGGCATGCTCTGCGGCTGCCGAAGCTGGAGAAGCTATCGGCGGCTGATGCGGCATTCGGGCCGCGTGGTGACGGATTTCTTCGCGCTGGAGGGGCTGGGGTCAACGCTGGTGAACATGGCTCTGGTTGGCGGTGTGGGGCTATTATATCTTAAGCTGACGGGCGTGCCGCTGAACGGGCCGCTGGTATGCTGCCTGTTTGCCATGATCGGCTTTGGATGCTTTGGCAAGCATCCAAGGAACATACTGCCGGTGATGGCTGGCGCGATCATCGCGGCAAGCTTTCTGGATAAGATCAGCCTGACCTCGCCGGGAGCGCTGCTGGCGACTCTGCTCTGCACGGGGCTTGCACCCATCGCCGGCCAGTTTGGCGGGCTATGGGGCATGGCGGCGGGCTTTCTGCACATGTGCATCGTGCAGAACACCTCCTATCTTTACGGCGGGCTGAACCTGTACAACAACGGCTTTTCGGCGGGTCTGACCTGCGTGATCATGATACCGCTGATCGAGGCGCTGAGATCCGAACCGGAGGATTAAGGATATGAAGCTACATCACAGGCATTTGAATCTTGCGCGGCGCAAGATGAACCACATCATAGGCGAGATATACATGCTGCTGCTGCACTGCGGAAGCAAGGAGGTTGACCTGCGCATACTGCGCGAGGAGGACGGCCTGCGGCTGCTAGTAAAGGGCAGCTTTCTGGAGGAATACCGCGAGGATATCGAGCGCATGGCTCAGCTGCTGCGGCCGGCGGTGCGCAGCGCGGCGATGGTGGAGATGTATTGGGAGCTTGCCGGGGAGGATCAGTACACCGGCGAGAGCGAGATGGCTCTGGTTGGTCAGATGGCGGACGAGGCAAGGCTTACTGTGGATGGACAGCAGGTGAGCATAGAGCTGTTCGTGGCTTACTGATGCTGCATTGACAGGAGGAGAAGAGGATGTACAGCAGCGCATTTTGCAGGGTATACAATGAATTTGGCTGGAACTACTTTCCTCGTGCCTTTGGCGAGCAGCTGCTGGCGTGGCTGGAGAAGCATGGCGTGCAGGTGAAAAGGAGCCTTGACCTTGGCTGTGGCACCGGCGTGCTTTGCGAGGTGCTCAAGGACGCGGGCATCGATGCGGCGGGCATGGATCTCTCCGAGGGCATGATTTCCATTGCCCGGGAGAGCCGCAGCGATATACGCTATGAGGTGGCGGACATGATCGCCTACCGCCCGGACGCGCAATTTGACCTCGTGACCTGTACCGGCGATGCGCTGAACCACATTGTGGAGCTGCGGGACGTGGGCAGGATATTTGAAAATGTGCATGCCTACCTGAGCGAGGGCGGCTATTTCATATTCGATATACTCAACGAGCGGGAGGTAAATCCCGGCGAGCCCATCGATCTGGATTTCAGCGACACGATAAAGGCGCAGTTTCTGATCACGCGCAGCAGCGAGGGAATTGTGAACCTGAAAACCAGCGTGTATGAGAATGGCAGCTTTGTATTCGAGGAAAACATTACCGAGATCGTGCATGATCCGCAGGCGGTGTGCGCGCTGCTGCGGGAGAAGGGCTTTGAGGTGCTGCGCTGCGCAGATCAGATGGATGATGGCGCGGCGGCACATGGCAACACATGGTTCATCATTGCCCGAAAGCCTGTTGGACAGGATGAGTGAGAGGGAGGTAAGCGGAGCATGGGAATTGTGATACGCAAGGGCGACATTACCCAGATCGCTGCGGACGCCATCGTGAATGCAGCCAACCAGACGCTGCTGGGCGGCGGCGGAGTGGACGGAGCCATTCACCGTGCCGCAGGACCGGAGCTGCTGGCGGAGTGCCGGGGGCTTGGCGGCTGCAAGACCGGCGAGGCAAAGCTGACCAAGGGTTATGGTCTGCCCTGCAAATATGTGATCCACGCAGTTGGGCCGATATGGCACGGCGGCGGACAGGGTGAGCGGGAGGCGCTGATCGCCTGCTATCGCAATTCGCTGAGGCTGGCGGAGGAGCAGGGCTGCGGGAGCGTGAGCTTTCCCCTGATCTCGGCGGGAATCTATGGCTATCCAAAGCGGCAGGCGCTCGCCATCGCCCTGAGCATGATGGAGGAATACCTGTGCGGACGGGAGATGCAGCTTCAGCTGGTGCTGTTCGATCGGGAATGCCTGCGCATTGCAGAGGAGATCGCGCCGCAGTATCTGCAAAGGACGATTTGATAAAGCGACAGATAAAAAACAGACGCTTCCAACCTTGAATTCAGAGGGATGGAAGCGCCTATTTTTGCCTACATAATGAATGAAATAATTACAGCCAACACTTTAATTCTAGCAGAAAAGAAAGCGGAGGTCAAGGGGGTAAGTTGAAGTTTTGTAATTCATAATAAATTAACGTATGAATATTTGTATAAAATGCGGGCTTGCAAAATAAAGCAAGCTGCGGTATAATGTAAACAGAAAACAGCAAGGGAACAGAGCAAAGCCCAAAACAAAGGCATCGCTTCCTGGCTGATTTTCGAGGCGAGTCCACGGGGAACAGCTTCTTCAACAGCGTGATTTGCACAGAAAAGCAAGCACAACGACGGTCGATCAAGAGAGGATCGAAGGCAGGCAGAAGGATAGCGCCAGACAGCCGCTGAAAAGGATCGGACAGAATCTGGAGTAACGACGACCGAAGCAACAAGGCAGATCAGGCAAGCAGGATCGAAAGGGTCTGGAACGGAAGGTCAGACTGGATATCAAAATCAAGCAGATCGACCAGATCGGCAGGATCAGACGAAGAAGACCGAAGGCAGAATGAACAGCGGTCAGCAAATCACACCCGTGTCACCAAGCCCGGAAGAGGACGAAGTGGGCTGCGTCGAAAAGGAATCTGTGGGTATTCTGTAGAAAGAGAGGTTAAATGGATGTTAGATATCAAGAATGCACAGAAATGACCCTTGATTGTGGATGATCGGAGTTTGTGAAGAAAGACGAAG
>CAYWLE010000043.1:0-11267 GCA_964458825.1 uncultured Oscillospiraceae bacterium
AATGGAGGGCGCGTCGTTCACGCCGTCGCCGGTCATGGCGGTCACATAGCCAGCCTCCCGCCATGCATTTACGATGCGGGTCTTGTGCTCCGGCTGCACCCGGGCATATACCGATATGTGGCGAAGCTCGCGGGCAAATTCCGCATCGCTCATCCGGCTAAGCTCCGCGCCGGTCACGGCGCGCATGCCCTCCTCAAGTATGCCCAGCTCCCTCGCAATGGCGACCGCCGTATCCACATGGTCGCCGGTGATCATGATCGCGCGCACGCCTGCCGAGCGACACTGGGCGATGGCGTCCTTCACCTCCGGGCGCACGGGATCGATCATGCCCGTCAGACCGATGAAGCACATGTCCTGCTCCAGCCGCTCCGGCTGATCCGTTTCCGGCATGGAGCTGTGGATGCGCCGGGCGCAGGCAAGCACCCGCAGCGCACGATCCGCCATCGCCTTGTTGGTGGCGAGTATCTCGCTGCGGTCGGCCTCGGTCATTGTGCATATCCTGCCGTCACGCAGCAGGCTGGTGCAGCGGCCGAGAACCACGTCCGGCGCGCCCTTGGTGTACTGTATATAGCCCGCGCCCTCGGGATGGATGGTGGACATCATCTTCCTGCCGGAATCGAAGGGAGCTTCCCCGCAGCGGGGCAGGGCTGCCTTCAGCTCGTTCTTTGGCAAGCCAAGCTTGGCTGCCCAAGCAACCAAGGCAGCCTCGGTGGGTTCGCCCTCGGCTATGCCCTCGGCGTTCAGCTCCGCATCGCTGCACAGCGCCATCGCTCGCGCCAGCAGGGCAGGGTCGTCGCAGAAATGCTCGGTCACGGTCATCCTGTTCTGGGTGAGGGTGCCGGTCTTGTCCGAGCATATGATCTGCGCGCAGCCCAGCGTCTCCACGGCGGTCAGCCTGCGTATGATGGCGTTGCGCTTGGACATGTTGGTTACGCCGATGGACAGCACCACCGTGACCACCGCAGCCAGACCCTCCGGTATGGCCGCTACGGCAAGCGATACCGCAACCATAAAGGAATCCAGCGCCACATGCAGCCCGAAGCCGCCCGCACGTATGAGCTGTACGCCGAAGATCACCGCGCATACGATCAGCACCAGATACGTCAGTATCCTCGACAGCTGGCTCAGCTTCATCTGCAAGGGAGTCTGTCCCTCCGAGGCGCTTGCCAGCGCGTCGGCAATCTTGCCCATCTCGCTGTCCATGCCCGTGGCGGTAATTACTGCGGCGCCCCGCCCGTAAACCACCGTGGAACCCATGTATACCATGTTTTTCCGGTCGCCCAGCGGCACATCGTCGGCATTGCTGGAGAGGTTGATCGCCTCGATAAACTTGTTCACCGGCATGGATTCGCCCGTCAGCGCCGCCTCTTCAATCTTCAGAGATGCATTTTCGATCAGCCTGCCATCTGCGGGCACGGCGTCGCCAGCCTCCAGCAGAACCACGTCGCCAACCACCAGCTCCTCGCTGCGAACCTGCATGATCCTGCCGTCCCGCAGTACCCGGCTCGTGGCGGCGGACATCTCCTGCAAAGCCTCGATGGCCTTCTCAGCCTTGTTTTCCTGATACACGCCCAGCACGGCGTTGATGATGACCACCGCCAGTATGATGATCACATCGGCAAAGCTCTCGCCCTCCATCGCCGCCAGCACGCCGCTCACAGCCGCGGCAGCCAGCAGTATGATAATCATCGGGTCGGTCATCTGCTTCAGAAATTGCACAATGATCGGAACCTTCCTGCCCTCGGCCAGCTTGTTTTTGCCGTTGGCCTCCAGACGCTTTTGGGCTTCTTCGCTGGTCAGACCCTCCCGGCGGGAGGCAGTCTGCTCAAGCGCCTGCTGTACGTCCTCACAGTAGAATTTCATTTGATCTTCCTTTCTTTCCGTCGGTTGCTTTTGCTGCGGGGGAATAAAAAAAGACTCATGAACAGGATATGCAATATCCTACCCATGAGTCTGGTCATTTGATACAAGCCAAGCGATGCAGCTTCCTGATAAAACCTTCGGATGATCCAAGCAGATAAGCTTCAAGATATATCCTCGACCGCTGCCGCCATGATGTTGACTTGTCACAGGCGTCAGCCTGCCGACTACTCCCCCAATATTAAGGCGTGCATCCATTCTAGCACCATTTTCCGGCTTTGTCAATGGCTTTTTTTAATATTCTGCCATGCCGCCTGCCGGCCCACGCTTCCCCAAAATGCTTTCCTGAATCTTCTTGCAGCCCTGCCACGGCTGTGCTATACTGTTGCGGTAGAAAAACTGCGCATCCCATCGCGCAAAGAGGGACGATGAACCAATGAAGAAAACCTACGTCACCACCATGCCCAACCACATCGGCGCATTTTTGCAGGCGAGCCGCTGCTTTGCACGGCTGGGCGTGAATATCTGCCGCGTGAGCTACAATAAGGCGGTGGACAGCCACACGCTCTTCATCGACGCCGAGGGCACGCCGGAGCAGCTTGAGTGCGCCGATCAGGAGCTTGAGCGTATCGGCTATCTCCAGAGAACCAATGCCGGAGCCAACGTCATCCTCATCGAGTTCCGCCTGCCGGACGTGCCCGGCAGCGTGGTTGGCGTGCTGGAGCTGATCGAGCGCTTCTCCTTCAATATATCCTACATGTCCTCCCACGAAAACGGCGGCAGCCATCAGTTCTTCAAGATGGGTCTTTTCGTGGAAAACCGCGAGGACGTGGCTCGCTTCATCCATGAGGCAGAGCAGCTCTGCCAGGTTCGGGTGATCGACTATAACCAGACCGAAAAGGTATTTGACAATAGCATATTCTATAATTCCTTCGTGGGCGGGCTCTCGCAGGGACTGAATATGTCCGAAAAGATGCGGAACGAGCTGATGGTGAACGCCAACCTCGCCATGCAGACGCTGGACGAGCAGGGTCTGTCCCCCTACCGCACCTTCGATAGCATCAGCCGCTTTGCCGAGCTGCTGGCTGCCTGCCGGGGAGAGGCATTTTCTCCGCGCATCACCCGCCATAGCCTCAGCGATGAAACCCAGCTCATCCTCATCGAGCCTCCCTGCGGCAGCAACACAGCCATATTGATCGGCAGGGGAGAGGCGCTCTTCATCGATAGCGGCTATGCCTGCTATCAGGAGGAAATGCTGAAGATCTTCCGCGAGCTCCTGCCCGGCTTCGATCATATGCCCAAGCGCCTGCTCATCACCCATGCCGATGTGGATCACTGCGGTCTGATGAACCTCTTTGACGAGATCATCGCCAGCAGCCGCAGCCGGGATTGCCTGCGGCTGGAGAGCGAGGGCAAGGCTGGCTTCCGGGAGCAAAACTACCTGCATAAGCCCTATATTCGCATCTGCAAGGCATTGACAGCCTACCAGCCGGCCGACCCGAAGCACATCACCGTGCCTTGGCCGAAGCTGGAAAACCAGCGGGAGTGCCTCCAGCAGATCGGCTATTTCGATTTTGCCGACCTCCACTTCGAGGTCTATGAGGGTCGCGGCGGTCACCTGCTGGGGGAGATCGTGCTCATCGATTATGCGCATCGCGTGGCTTTCACCGGCGATGTATATGTAAACCTTCAGGGTATGACCTCCGAGCAGAAGCGCTACAATAGCTACGCGCCCATCCTCATGACCTCCGTCGATACCGATCCCGAGCTGTGCGCAGCCGAGCGGCGCGCCATCCTCCAGCGCCTCGGTGCGGGCAGATGGCAGATCTTCGGCGCCCACGGCGGCAGAAAGGATTATCAGGTCGGCGTGCAGTAAGGCATCCTCGGGCAGCGTTATTTTGCTGCAAAAAAGCAAAATGCAGCGCCAAAAGGAAAAATAAAGCGCATACAAGGATTGTAAAAAGCAGAAATTTGTGTTATGATAGGTGTGAAGTTCCCACAAGGGAACAGGGTACGAAAGATCGCTACATATTTAGGAGGGTATTCACATGAAGAAGGTTCTGGCTCTGGTGCTGGCTCTGGTCATGGTTCTGACCGCCGCATCCGCTCTCGCAGAGGGCTCTCTGGTTCTCTATTACTCCCATGCTACCGATTGGTCTGACCCGATCATCAAGGGTTTCTCCGATAAGTATGATGTGCAGGTCGAGCTGGTTGGTCTGGGCACCGGCGAGCTTATCAGCCGTATGATCGCTGAATCCGCAAATCCCCAGGGCGATATCCTGTGGGGCGGCGTTGCCGAGTCCTATATCCCGATCGCAGACCTGCTGGAATCCTATGAATCCACCGAGGTAGCCATGCTCCAGCCCGGCTCCTATGACGCCGAGACCCATAAGTGGCATGCCTTCGATATCGAGCCCATGGTCATGATCTATTCCACCGCTCTGGTGGATGCAGCCGACGCTCCCACCTCCTGGGCAGACCTGCTCGATGAGAAGTGGATCGGCCAGATCGCTTCCGCTGACCCGCTCAAGTCCTCCTCCGCATTCGGCGTCATCATGGGCATCGTTGCAGCCTATGGCTATGAAGAGGGCGGCTATGAGTTCCTTGAGAAGTTCGTTCCCCAGCTGGACGGCAAGGTTCTCTCCTCCTCCTCCGGCACCTTCAAGGGCGTTTCCGATAAGGAATATGCCATTGGTCTGACCTATGAAGAGGCGGCTCTGAAGTACATCGCAGCCGGCTCCGAGATGGCCGTTGTGTATCCCACCGAGGGCACCAACCTGGTTTACAGCCCCGTCGCCATCATCAAGGACGGCCCCAACACCGAGAATGCAAAGCTCTTTGTTGACTATGTGCTCTCTCAGGAAGTGCAGGAGCAGCTGGGCGCTCTGAACCGCCGTACCTCCCGTACCGATGTTCAGATCCCCGATACCTTCGTTCCCTTCGAAGAGATCCCCAATGCCAACGTTGATACCGCTTGGGTCGTTGAGCATACCGAGGAGTTCTACGGCGTTTGGGAAGACCTCATCATCCAGTAATTCACGGTCAAGCTTAAAAACAGATCAGGAGGCTGAGCTATCTTGCTCAGCCTCCTGCATGCAGCCATAAGCGGCTCTAATTAAGAATATGGAAATACGGAGTGGTGAAACGCATCTATGAGCAAGAGAATTGTAATCGATCATACCGACAAGTTTTACGGCGAGTTCAAGGCGATCAATGATGTAAGCCTCGATATCCATGCCGGCGAGTTTTTTACCCTGCTGGGTCCCTCCGGCTGCGGCAAGACCACCCTGCTGCGCATGATCGCGGGCTTTAACTCCATCGAAAAGGGTGAAATTCGCTTCGGCGACCAGGTCATCAATAAGGTTCCCGCCTACGAGCGCAATATCGGCATGGTTTTCCAGAGCTACGCCATCTTTCCCCATCTCACCGTGGAGCAGAACGTCGCCTATGGTTTGAAGCCCCGCAGGATATCCAAGGAGGAAACCAAGCGCCGCGTTCGCGAGGCAATGGAGCTTACCCAGATCAGCCAGTATGCCAAGCGCCAGCCCCAGCAGCTCTCCGGCGGCCAGCAGCAGCGCGTTGCTCTCAGCCGCGCCATCGTAATCGAGCCAGACCTGCTGCTCATGGATGAGCCGCTCTCTAACCTCGATGCCAAGCTGCGCGTGCAGATGCGCACCTCCATCCGCGAAATTCAGCGCAAGCTGGACATCACCACCATCTACGTCACCCACGATCAGGAGGAGGCGCTCGCCGTGTCCGACCGCATCGCCGTGATGAATATGGGCGTTGTGGAGCAGGTGGGCCGTCCCTATGATATCTATGCCCATCCGGTCAATGAGTTCGTCGCCAACTTCATCGGCACCTCCAACTTCATGGATGGCGAAGCGGGCAATCAGGGCGTGTCCATCCTCGGCACCCGGCCCGTGCCCGTTACCCTCAAGGGCGGCTACAGCGGCAAGGTGAAGGTTGCCGTCCGCCCCGAGCAGATCGAGCTGGTGGAGCCGGATGCAAACCTCGTCTGCGGCGAGATCAAGATCGCCACCTTCCTTGGCGATTTCATCTGCTATGAGGTGCGCCTGAGCAATGGTCAGGTCATTCAGGCAAACCAGTATATCCACCTCAACGCCCGCATGCGCGAGATCGGCGAAAAGGTCGCGCTGTCCATTGAAAATATGAATGTATTCACCCCCGATGGAAAGGAAGCCCTGCTATGAGCCAGAAAGCAAATTCAACGGGCCGCAGACCGCGCATCCGGCTGAATTTCTGGACGGTGGTCATCATCGTCTTCCTGATTCTGGCGGCCCTGTTCATCGTCTATCCCTTTGCGCAGCTCTTCTACCAGAGCTTCTTCCCCAAGGGCGGCGCCTTCTCCCTGAAGAACTACGCAACCTTCTTCCAGAAGAAGTATTACATGACCGGTCTCGGCCATAGCCTGCTGCTGTGCTGCTGCGCCACGGTGCTCGGCGTGCTGCTGGGCATCCCCATGGCGTATGCCGTGTCCCGCTTCAATATCTGGGGCAAGCGCATCATCAATATCATGGTCGTGCTCTCCATGCTGTCCCCGCCCTTCATCGGCGCCTATTCTTGGGTACTGCTGCTGGGTCGCAGCGGCTTCATCACCGAGGCTCTGCGCGGCATCGGCATTGAGATCGGTTCCATCTATGGCTTCAAGGGCATACTGCTGGTCTTTACCCTGAAGCTCTTCCCCTATGTGTTCATGTATGTTTCCAGCGCGCTTTCCACCTTCGATAGCGCCCTAGAGGAAGCCAGCGAGAGCCTCGGCGTACACGGCATCCAGCGCGTATTCCGCGTGACCCTGCCGGTCATCATGCCCACCATCCTCTCCAGCGCCCTCATGGTGTTCATGGATTCTCTGGCGGACTTCGGCACCCCGCTGCTCATCGGCGAGGGCTATAAGACCCTGCCCGTCATGATCTATGAAAAGTACCTGAGCGAGGTATCCTCCAATGCCTCCTTCGCAAGCACCCTCTCCGTGGTGATCGTGGTGTGTGCGATGCTGGTTATGGCGCTCCAGAAGTGGTTCATCGCTCGCAAGAACTATACCATGAGCTCCCTGCGTCCCCCGGCAGAGAAGAAGCTCAGCAGCGGCAAGCGCTTCTTCGCCAGCGCGGGCGTGTGGCTGGTTGCCCTGCTGGCGGTGCTGCCGCAGATCACTGTGGTTGTCACCTCCTTCCTCAAGACCAATGGCCCCCTCTTTGTGAAGGGCTTCAGCCTCGATAGCTACCGAGCCATCTGGTATAGGCTCTCCAGCAACATCAAAAATACCTATACCTTTGCGTTCCTTGCCATCATCTTCATGATGATCATCGCGCTGCTGCTGGCCTATATCATCGTCCGCCGCCGCAGCAAGGTATCCTCGCTGCTGGATATGCTCTTCATGTTCCCCTATGTCATTCCCGGCTCGGTTCTTGGTATCGCGCTGGTCATGGCGTTCAATCAGAAACCCCTGCTGCTCCACGGCACGGTGACGCTCATGGTTATCTCCTATGTCATCCGTAAGCTGCCGTTTACCCTTCGAAGCAGCATCGGTATCCTCTATCAGATCGAGCCGGGCATCGAGGAAGCCTCCATCTCTCTGGGCGTGCCCCCGATGAAGACCTTCTTCAAAACCACGGCCATCCTCATGCTGCCGGGCATGTTCTCCGGCGCGGTGCTGAGCTTCATCGCCACCATCAATGAACTCAGCTCCACCATCATCCTCTATACCGGCAAGACCGCCACCATCTCCGTCGCTATCTATTCCGAAATCTTCAAGGATGGCTATGGCACGGCGGCAGCGCTGGCAACCATCCTGACCCTTACCACCATCATCTGTCTGGCGATCTTCAATAAGGTTTCCGGCGGCAAGAGCGTGGTAGACTAAGGCAGACCACTGCGAAAGCCTGCAAATGCAAAGAATCCCGGAGCCAAAAATATGGCTGGATTTTTTGCTTGCTTTGTCAGCCAAGGCTGCAAAGGGCGGTCACTTGCCCCTTAGCAAGCTCCCTTTTTTGCAGCCTTGCTTCCGCGTCTTGCAGGCTTTTCAGCAGTTGGCCGCTTCCTGTGACGGGGGAGTTTGCTCCCCCGTCCACATTTTTGCGATCATAATTGCCGCCGGCAGAGCCTTCACCCTGCATCGGCGGCGGGAAAGGACGAAATCAACTATGGCAAAGCAGCGTACGGCAGAGAGCGGCTCCATGGTGCGCGACCTCACGGGCGAGGGCGTGGTTCGCTTGCTGCTCAAATTTGCGTTTCCACTCTTTGTATCCAATGCCCTGCAAGCGATCTATAATATCGTGGATATGGTGGTGGTCGGTCAGTTCGTGGGCGGCGCGGGCATGTCCGCCGTGTCCATCGGCGGCGATATCCTCCATCTGCTCACCTTCGTGGCCATGGGCTTCTCCTCGGCAGGGCAGGTGCTCATCGCGCAGGATGTGGGCGCTGGCGATATGGCTTC
Organism: uncultured Oscillospiraceae bacterium; assembly: GCA_964458825.1. GTDB lineage: Bacteria > Bacillota > Clostridia > Christensenellales > Aristaeellaceae > SFTH01. Next base: position 8,318 of record CAYWLE010000043.1, read on the forward strand.
GGTCAAAAAAACCATCGGCACCATGTTTTCCTTCCTCCTAGGTATATCTCTGGTCATCTCCGTGGCATGCTATTTCATGCGCGATCTCATGCTCGGCTGGCTCAATACCCCGCCCGAGGCTTACCAGTATACGCTGGATTACACCGTGACCTGCATCGTGGGTCTGTTCTTCATCTATGGCTATAATATCGTCAGCGCCGTGCTGCGCGGCATGGGCGATAGCAGGCGACCCTTCATCTTCATCGCCATCGCGGCCGTGCTCAATATCGTGCTGGACGTTATCTTCGTCGCCTATATGGATATGGAGGTCTTCGGAGCGGCGCTGGCCACGGTCATCGGTCAGGCAGTGAGCTTTATCTTTGCGCTGGCCTACCTCTACCGCAGCCGGGATGCCTTCGGCTTCGATTTCAAGCCAGCCAGCTTCGCCATAGAAAAGCAGGCGCTCAGCAAGCTGGTTGCGCTGGGCGTGCCAATGGCGATCCAGTCCGCAGCCATCAACCTGTCCAAAATCGTGCTCACCTCGTGGATCAACCTCCATGGCGTGGTCTATTCGGCTCTGGCAGGCATCTATAATAAGATCAACCTCATGATCGGCATCGTGTCCAATTCCTTCACCACCGCCGGCAGCACCATGGTAGGCCAGAACCTTGGCGCAAGGAAGTATGACCGCGTGCCGAGGATACTCAATACCGTCACCGTGTGCAGCATGCTCATCTCCGGCATCTGCGCGGCGGCAATGCTCATCTTCCCGGAGCAGATATTCGATATGTTCACCCCGGATGTGGAGGTGCTTGCCGCGGCAGGCGTGCTCATCATGCCCACGCTGCTCAACTTCTTTGGCTCCGCCACCCGCAGCATCAGCTTTTCCCTCATCAATGGCTCCGGCAATACCAAGTTGAACTTCGCCGTGGCCATCATCGATGGCATGATCAGCCGCATCGGCATCGCGGCGCTGCTTGGCTTTGCGCTGAAGATGGGCTGTCAGGGCTTCTGGTATGGCGATGCTCTGGCTGGCTTCATGCCGCTGGTGATCGGCATGTGCTATTATATCACCGGCAGGTGGAAAAATATCGGGGCAGAGCGGTAAATGAAGCGATAGGAGGCTCTCAAACAGGCTCTTCATGAATGACTTTAGGCTGCGCTTTCAAAGGGGTGATCTGATCGTTCTGGCGGCGATCCTGCTGCTGGCGATCCTCACCGCCATTGCCTTCCTTTCGGTAGACGGTGGTCAGAAGGCGCAGCTTTTTGTGTACCAAAATGGCGTTTTGATCGAAAAGATATCCTTGGAGGAGGATAAAACCCTCGCTATCGGCGGAAACTATCTCAACCTCGTGGCTGTGCGCGGCGGCAGGGCGGCGATCATTGAGTCCAGCTGCCCCGGCGGCGATTGCATCCGCAGCGGCTGGATCGGTCGATCGGGTCGCAGCGTGGTTTGCCTGCCCAATCGCGTGGAGCTGCGCATCGAGGGAATAACCAGCGGCGGAGAGGCAGATGTGGCGGCGGGATGAAGCTTTATCGGCATGCTGCACCGGCAGCGTACATTGCTCGGCAGGGCATGCTGCTTGCTCTGGCACTGAGCCTTTCCTATTTGGAGGCGACGCTGCCCCTCGGCATGCTCATTCCCCTGCCCGGCGTGAAGCTGGGACTTGCCAATGTCGCTACCCTTGCAGCGCTCTACCTGCTGGATGCGCCCAGCGCACTCAGCCTCACGGCGCTGCGCTGCCTGCTGGGCGCTGCCCTTGGCGGCGGCTGGACGGCGCTGCTGCTCTCCCTCTCCGGCGGCATGCTCTCTGCGGCGGCGATGGCTGCGGCAAGGCGGCTGCACTGGCTCTCCATCTATGGCGTCAGCCTGCTCGGCGCGGCGAGCCATGGCTTGGGTCAGCTTGCCGCGGCATGCCTGCTCACAGCCACGCCGCGCTTGGCTGCCTACCTGCCGCTTCTGCTGCTTGCCGGAATCGCGACCGGTCTTGCCACGGCGGGCATGGGCGCGGGCGTGCTGCGCAGCCTAAGCCAGATCCATATCAAACCATGATCCATTCGGAGGTTTGCCGCCATGAAAAAGAGGTCCGCCCGCTTGCTCTGCCTGTCCATCCTTGTCTGCCTGCTCACCGCCTGCACCGCCACGCCGGTGGTTTATGGCGGCTCCTGCCCGGATAGCCAAGCCCGGCAGCCTGCCGATGCTGTAAGAACCGGGCTTTCCCTCGTCGCCAGCCTCGATGCGGCGGGGGAGGCTGCGACCTGCGATCTTCAGCTCGTTGCCCTCACCGTGGATCCAGATGGCACTATCCTCTCCTGCGCCATCGATGGCATGTCCGCTATGCTCGATCCCGATGCCCCGAGCAGGGAGGTTCTGCCCGACGCCCAGCCTTGGCTTAGTCTTGCAGCCAACGCCCGGGGCAAAACCCTCTCTCAGCTCCGGCAGGGCGATGTGGCTTACCCCGAGGCTGTCCTCAGCGCCATCGAGGCAGCCATCCAAAGCGCAGCCTACCTCGGCGCGGGCAGGGAGGATGAGCTGCGCCTAGCCTGCCTTGGCTCCAGCGAGGGAGCAGCGCCGGAGCAGCCGAGCGCCGCCCTCAGCTGCGACGCCATCGCTCTCACCCTCCGGGACGGCAGGATCAGCAGCTGCATACTCGATGGCATTCAGGCGCAGGCGGAGTTCGATCCGCAGGGCAGGCTGACCAGCGACCCAAGCAAGCCTCTGCTGAGCAAAAATGCGCTGGGCGACGCCTATGGCATGCGCGCCTATGGCGGCGCAGCGCTGGAGTGGCGGGATCAGGCGGCGGCCTTCGCAGCCTACCTGCGCGGAAGGTCGTTTCAGGAGCTTGCGGGCGTGGCCGTGCGGGATGGCAGGGCGGCGGACAGCGATATCGCCTCCACAGTCACAATCTCCGTGGGCGGCTTTCTGCGGCTGGCTGAGGCGGCGATGGCGGCATGAAGCGCGCTCTAGCCC
>CAYWLE010000044.1:0-11145 GCA_964458825.1 uncultured Oscillospiraceae bacterium
CTCATCTCCAGCGCGAGGGGCATCTCCTGGTTGGAGCTGTTTTCCACATGCAGGTTCTGAAGAAGCTTCCAGCTGCTCTCGCCGGAGCCGATCACAGCCTTGAAGAAGGCGGCAAGATCATCGCTCTTGAGCGCCTCGGCGGCAGCCTTTGCCCGGCGGGTTTCATCCACAAAGTGGAAGGCACGCAAAATGGCGCGGTCGCTCACCTTATTTTTGAGCATGGGCAGAGCCGCCTCCAGCTGCTCGGGCGTGACCTTCTCCAGCAGCTTCTCGCCAAGCATGGAGGCAACCTGCCGCATCTCCACGGTGATGGCTGCATAGGCATCGGTGAGGTTGCCATGCTCGCCGCCCACGGAAACCACGCACACGGCATAGCCCTTCCTGCTGAAATCATAGCTGATCGCCTCTACCTCGGCGATCTCAGGTGCGAAATCCAGCGCCACAAGCCCGCCCACGGCGCTCGCCGTCTGGTCAAGCAGACCACTGGGCTTGCCGAAGAACACGTTTTCGGCATACTGGGAAATGCGGGCGTTGAGCTTGGCGTCGATCGTCCAGCCGTTGAAAAGCGCGTCGAAGGCGGCAACCAGCATGACCTCGAAGGCTGCCGAGGAGGACAGGCCGCTGCCCTTGAATACGGTGCTGGTCACCTGCGCGTCGAAGCCGCCGATGGCATAGCCCAGCTCCTTCAGCTTGGCTGCCACGCCGCGGATGAGGGAGAAGGTGGTGTTCTTTTCGTCCTCATGCACGCTCAGATCGGAAATATCCACCACGAAGGGCTCGTCATAGCCCTCGGAATAGAGGCGCACGGCATTGCTCTTGTTGGCTGCGATGGCTGCCACAGTATCCAGATCCACCGCCGCCGCCAGCACGCGGCCATTCTGGTGATCGGTATGGTTGCCCACTACCTCGGTGCGGCCGGGGGCGGACACAAACATCTCCGGCTCAGCGCCGAAGCTTGCGCGGAAGGCGTCCGCCAGAGCGCCGTAGCGAGCGGACTGATCCTTGCCAGCATAGAGGTTAGCCATGCGCTGGGCATTGCGGGAAAGCACTGCATTGATATCCATAAAGTATTTCCTCCAATTCTTTCGAATATGCTTGATTACACTTATCTAGTCTTATTGTAAACCAATTCCATGAATTGTGCAAGAGTATTTCACTGCTGATCGATAAAATACTCTCTTGACAGAAAAAGCCGAATAACCGATAATATTTAGTATAGGTCAAATATGTGCTTTGCGGCATGCAGCCGCCGATCTTGGAGGGAAATATTATGCAAAAGACGATGACTGAATACATGCACTATCTGCTGGACTTTGCCGAGGACAAGGCTCTGATCGATCCTTTGGACAGGCACTACAGCTTCAACCGCCTGCTGGAGATATTGCAGATGGACGCGCCGGAGTGCGCTCGTCCCGCCCGGGAGCCTTCGCCTGATACGGCAACCGGCATACTTGAACCCATGCTGGATATCGCCGCCCAGCGCGGTCTATTTCCCGACAGCAGCGAGCAGCGCGACCTCTTTTCCGCCAAGCTGATGGGCGCGCTCACGCCGCATCCGCTGGTGGTTCGCCAGCGCTTTGCCAGCCTGCTTGCCGAGGAGGGTCCCGAGGCGGCAACCACCTACTTCTACGATCTCTGCCGCCATGCCGACTACATCCGCGTGGATCGCATCGCCAACAACGTGCGCTACTTCCGCGATACCGACTGCGGCAGGCTGGAGATCACCATCAACCTATCCAAGCCGGAGAAGGATCCGCGGGACATCGCCGCCCAGCGCAACGCCAAGGCGAGCGGCTATCCCCGCTGCATGCTCTGCGAGGAGAACCCCGGCTATGCCGGCCGCGCAGGCTTTCCTGCCCGCCAGAACCACCGCATCGTGCCGCTGGAGCTGGCTGGCTGCCCATGGTTTTTGCAGTATTCCCCCTACTCCTATTATGACGAGCACTGCATCGTATTCAACAAAGAGCACATACCCATGAAGATCAGCCACGAGAGCTTCGTGCGCCTGTTTGACTTCGTGGAGCAGTTCCCCCACTATTTCCTCGGCTCCAATGCCGATCTGCCCATCGTTGGCGGCTCCATACTCTCCCACGACCATTTCCAGGGCGGCGGCCACAGCTTCCCCATGGATCAGGCGGGCGTGCGCATACCGCTGAAGGCTCCCTGCGGCGGCGTGGAAGCCTACATATCCGACTGGCCAATGACCTGCATCGTGCTCAAGGGCGAGTGTCGCGAGGATATCATTGAGCTGGCAGACCGCATGCTGGATGCTTGGCGCGGCTATTCCGACCCGAGCTGCTTTATCTTTGCCGAAACGGACGGCGTGCCGCACAACACCATCACCCCCGTGGCACGCATGGAAAACGGCAAATACAAGCTCTATCTGGTGCTGCGCAACAACATCACCACCGACGAGCACCCGCTGGGCGTGTTCCATCCCCATGCGGCGCTGCACCACATCAAGCGGGAAAACATCGGCCTGATCGAGGTCATGGGTCTGTTCATACTGCCGGGCAGGCTGGTGAAGGAGCTTGCCGCGCTGGAAAACTACCTCACCGGCGAAACACCGCTGGAGCAGGCTCCCGAGGCTGGCTCCCCGCTGGAGAAGCACTACGACTGGATACGCGAGCTTGCTGCCAAGGTGGGAACCAAGCTCACCCATGCCGAGGCAAAGGACGCCCTCTACGATGGCGTGGCCGACAAGTGCGCCTGCGTGCTGCGGGATGCAGGCGTATACAAGCAGACCCCCGAGGGCGATGCCGGCGTGCTCCGCTTCCTCGAGAGCATCGGCTATAAGAAGGCTTGATCCCTCTGCACAAGCCTTATTCAGCGCCTGCCATATCAGTTCAATAAAAACGATCCCCCGATTTCAGCTTTTCATCTGAGATCGGGGGATTTTGCTACATGATATGAAGCTATGACGGCTTTTACTCAATTTCCGTGGGCGGGTTGCAGAAGGGGCAAGCCTTGTAATTCAGGTCGAGCACGAATTCCAGCGTCTGCTTGGTTCCGCCGCTCATGCCTGCATCGCTGCACTTGGAAGCCTTGTGGTAATAGAGCATATCGTTGTCCAGATCGACATAGACCTTGGTATCTGCCGGTGCGGAATATTCCACATCGGACTTTTCATAGGATTCCGAGCCGCCGATGCAGACCGGGCATTCCTTCTTGCCCAGCGCAAGCGCCTTTGCAAAGTCGCCAACCACGGCGCCATCGCCCGCGCAAACCTTGCTGGAGTGGTAATACTTATCGTTCGAGGTGCTGTATACATTCTTGCCTGCGGCGCTGGCACAGCTGGGGCAGGGCTTCTTGCCGTAGTTCAGCGCGGTCTCCAGCGTGATGCGGGAGGCGCTGCCGCCGGCGCAGTCGCCATCCTTGTGGTAATACTTGCCATTGAGGGAGGCATAAACCTTGATGCCGGAGGTACCGGAATCATAGGTATCGCTGGATACCACGGTCTGCTTCTTGCTGACGCAATTCGGGCAGGGATCGAAGCCATAGGCGAGCGCCTCGGCGCGGGTGCCCTTGGCTGCGTTATCGCCAGCACAGCTCTTGCTGGAGTGGTAATACTTGCCGCCCTTTACCGCATAGACCGTTTCCCTCGCGGAGGATGCGCACTTGGAGCAGGGAGTCTTGCCATAGTTCAGCGCGGTTTCCAGCGTCACGCGGGAGGCATTCTCCATGCCGGAGCAATCGCTCTTGGTGTGGAAATGGTCGCTGGTAGAGGTTGCATACACCTTGATGCCGGAGGTGCCGGACTTATACTTGCCGGAGGACTGGCCGGAAGCGACCATATCCTTGACGTTCTCCTTCTCCTGTTCAGCCTTCAGCTCTGCATCGGTCTTGCCGCCCATGCAGTCGGGGCAGGCTCTCTGACCCTTCACCAGAGCATCCTCCAGCGTGCGCTTGGTCAGCCCATCGGTGCTGCCGCAGGTGGATGCCTTATGATAATACTTGCCGTTCTTGCTGGAATATACCGTTCTGCTGGCGATGGATGCGCAGTCCGGGCAAGCCTTCTTGCCATACTTCAGCGCGGTTTCCAGCGTGATGTAGGAGGCATTCTCCATGCCGTTGCAGTTCTTTTTGGTGTGGTAATAGGTGCTGGTTGCGGTGGCATATACCTTGGTGCCGCTCTTGTTTTCCTCGGAGGGCAGGCTGGTCGCGTCGCCGTTTCCATTGGAATCCGAGGAGCCAGACCAGCACTTCGGGCACTTTTCCTTGCCCTGTGCCAGCGCCTGTGCCAGCGTGCCGGTAGAAGCGTTCTTCATGCCCGAGCAGGTGGCATAGGAGTGGTAATAGGTTCCCTTTGCGGTGGCATACACCGTGGTATCCGCGCCGGAGCAGCAGGTGGGACATGCCGGTCTGCCCGCCGTGAGCATGGATTGCAGGGTATAGCGGCTCGCGCCGGACATGCCGGAGCAGTTCGCGTTGGTATGGTAATACTGACCGTTCTTGGTGCCGTATACATAGATGGTGGATTCATCGCCATCGCCGCTGCTTTCGGCGCCGCTGCCGCCGCTGACCGTGCTGGGCATGCACTTGCTGCACCGCTTCTTCCCCAGCGTCAGAGCCTCGCCCAGCGTGATCTGGTAGGCATTCTCCATGCCGGAGCAATCGGAGGCGTTGTGGTACCACGTGCCGCCCTTAGTGGCGTAGACCATGGTTCCTGCGGATGCGCAGCACTTGGGGCAGGCGGTCTTGCCAGCCAGCATCGCCTTGAGCAGGGAGCCGGAGGTGGCATTTTGCATGCCGGAGCAATCGGGGCTATTGTGGAAATACTTGCCGCCCTGCGTGGCATAGACGGTGATGCCGCTCTTATCCGTGGTGGAGGAGGTGGCGAAGCGCAGCGCGCCCTTTGCCAGCGACTGCACCTTGCCCTCAATGCAAACCGGGCATTCCTTCTTGCCCTGCTCCTCGGCCGCCTCCTTGGTGATGGTGGAGGCATCCTCCATATCGGAGCAGTTCGGGTCGGTGTGATAATATTTACCACCAGAGGTGGCGTAGTAGGTCTTCTGGTTGGGATAGCACAGCGGGCAGGCAGCCTTGCCTCTCGCCTCGGCAACCTCCTTGGTCACGTTGGAGAGGGAAACGCCGGCCTCGATATTGGCGCAGCTTGCATACAGGTGATAGTAAGCGCCCGTGGCAGGCATGACCACCGTATCGCCAACGGTCGCGGCGCCGCCATTGGCGGTTAGACCGCCGTTGGTGCTGGGCAGGGGTGTAGCTGTGGCGTCTATGGCAAGCAGATCCGCCGTGGGGCTGGGCATAACGCCCTCGCCGCCGAAGCCGCTGTCCGTGCTTTCCGCATCGACGCCGTCATTCGGGCTGGGCGTGGCTACCGCCTCGATGTTTGCCGTGGGCGTGGGGCTGGTCAGCACCAGCTCAGGGCTCTTGGATCTATCGCCGGAGCCGGAGAAGATGGCGGAGAAGATCAGTATCAGCGCCACGATGAACCACACTGCCGATACGCCGGAAACCACCTGACGCACCGTGCGATCAAACTTGCGCCTGTGCCAGAGCAGATAGATGCCCAGCGGCGGCAGGATCACCAGCAGCAGGTAGGTTAGCCAATCATTCTCCTCTGCATAGCGAATGACGGGGTTCTCCGAGGCATAGCCATAATCGCCGTCGGCATAGCCATCGGCGTCCTCATCGGAGTAGCGATCATCATATTCGCCATCCTCATCGTAATAGCCATCATCGGAGTAGCCGTCATCGTAGCCGTCCTCATCATAGCCATCGTCGGCATAGCCGTCGTCGTCATAGCCGTCGTCATAGCGCTGGTCGTAATCATCCTCCTGCGCATAATCGTCATAGCGATCGCTGCGGCGGTCGGCAAAGCGACCGGAATAGCCTTCCGGCGCATAGCCATCCTCGGCATAGCCTTCATCGTCCACGTACTCGCTGCCGTCATCGATGTAATCTACCTCGCGTCTCTTCTTGCCAAGACCCAGACGATGGATCTTCCCATCGCCCAGACGGAAGGCGACGCCATCCTCCGAGGCATTGATCTTCAGCTTTCCCAGTTTATACGTTGCCATATGTTATCCACCTCTATGCATGTCTTGCCATGTCTTATATCATACATCTTCGGTTCCCACGGGGTGCAATCGGGTATATTGATGCGTATTTTATGATACATCGTACCATTACAAGCATACAACAGAACCTCTTTACTGTCAATTGCCTTGAATCGAAAAAAAATAGCCATAATTTTGCGTTTTTTGCGGTAGGATGTCTTAATTTATTTAATACTTCTGTAATTCAAAGAAATATTCTTGAAATACATATAGAAAGCACAGGAAAGTCATAGTTTTTGTAAGGTTTTGTGATATAATAGCCTCATAGACGATTCTTCAATATATCTTCGTATATTATGGAGGGAACACAGATGTCCAAATCCAACAAAGGTCTGCGCATAGGCAATTACCGCATCAAGCCGCTGGGGCTTATCATACTGGCGCTGCTGGTTGTGGTAATCGCGGCGATCATCGCCCTGATGGCAACCTCCGGCTCCGAAGGCTCTCCCCTTGCCTTCCTGCGGCCTACGCCCACCCCCACCCCCACGCCTACCCCCGCGCCCACGGCGACGCCTGCGCCCACGCCTACCCCCACCCCCACGCCCGAACCCACGCCCAAATCTGCCACCATACGCTCCATCGGCGAGATAGCCATTCAGGATAACGTGCTCGCGGCAGCCAAGCAGGATGATGGCAGCTATGATTTCAGCGCCATGCTCTCCCTCGCCGCCGACGCCATCGGCAATGCCGATTACACCGTTGCCGACGTGGAAGGCTCCATGAGCGATACCGAGGATTACAGCGGCGGCAGCCTGCTGCGCACGCCCTCCTCCCTCATCGCCGCGCTGAAGGACTGCGGCGTGGATATGCTCAACCTCTGCAACGATCATGCCCTCGATTCCTACTTCGATGGCTTGAAGGCGACCATGTCCAAGTGCCGCGATGCAGGCATGGAGTATGTCGGCGCAGCCTCCTCCCTGATGGAGAAGGAATCCGGCAAGGTTGTCACTATCAACGGCATCAATGTGGGCTTCCTCGCCTACACCGACAGCCTCAACGGCATGGAGAAAAAATCCGACAGCGAGGCCGTGGAGTACGGCGTGAACCTGATCCGCAAGAGCACCAAGCCCAAGTCCGATGTGGAGCTTTGCCGCAGCATGGGCGCCGATGTGATCGTCGCCTACATGAGCTGGGGCGAGATGTTCAACTCCAAGATCACCGATAGCCAGCAGAAGATGGCTCAGGCGCTTGCTCAGGCGGGCGTGGACGTTATCATCGGCTACAACCCCCACGTCATCCAGCCTGCCAGCTGGATCGAGGTGAAGGATGGCGATACCGTCACCCACCGCACCCTCTGCCTTGGCGCGACGGGCAACCTGCTGTCCGATTCCGTGGATAAGTCCGAAACCGGCGTCATCTTCCAGTTCACCATTCAGGAGCGGGAGGACTTCTCCGGCTATGATATCGTGTCCCCCTGCTATGTGCCCACCTATCTGTGGCGCACTGCCAATGAGGATGGCGGCTATGCCTACCGTGCCGTGGCCGTCGGCCAGTGGCTGGAGGAAGCGCCCGAGGGCATGAGCTACGCTCAGCACAGCCGCCTGAAGGAGGTTTGGGCAGAGGTGCAGAGCGCTATGGGCGCCGATGTGGCGGAGGTCATTGCAAACTAAGCCTCCCTGCAATATTACATCATTCCAAACGAGCGTCATGCAGCCCCGAAGTCGAAGCTTCGACTTTGGGGCTTTTTACTTCCATCCTTACTTATATAAACCCGCGCGACCGTTTGACTTAAACCAAATTGGTTTATATATTGCCTATGAATATGCAAATTAAAAATATACAGGACAATCCCGAAGGCAGCCTAAGCAGCCTCCTGCTTGCGTGGTACGATGAAAATGCACGCAGCCTGCCATGGCGTGGCACGAGGGAGCCCTACCGCATCTGGCTATCGGAGATTATGCTCCAGCAGACCCGTGCCGAGGCGGTGGCAAAGTATTACAGCCGCTTTCTAGAGCGCTTTCCCGATGTTCATGCCCTTGCCGCAGCCAGCGAGGATGAGGTTCTCAAACTGTGGGAAGGGCTTGGCTATTACTCCCGGGCGCGGAACCTGCACGCAGCAGCCAAGCAGCTTGCCTCGGCCGGCGGAAGCTTTCCCTGCACGGTGGAGGGGCTTGCCTCCCTGCCGGGGATCGGCCCCTATGCCGCCCGAGCCATTGCCTCCATCGCCTATGATTGCTGCGTGCCTGCGCTGGATGGCAACCAGATGCGGGTACTCTCCCGCTGCTTTGCCATCGAGCGTATCCTCAAGACCCCCTTCGATCTGGAGGCTGAGGCGCTCGCCGTCATCAGCCTCAGCCGCCCCGGCGATTATAATCAGGCGCTGATGGATCTCGGCTCCCGCATATGCACGCCAAGGAAGCCAGCCTGCCATGCCTGTCCCCTCTCCCCCGTCTGCCTCGCCTGCGCCGAGGCTTTGCAGGAGCGCTATCCCCTGCGCCCGGCTCCCGTTCTCAAGCGTGATGAGGAGAAGACCGTGCTGCTCATCGAGCTGCCCGGCGGCATATGCATCCGCCGCCGTCCCTCCAGAGGGCTGCTGGGCGGGCTTTACGAATTTCCAAGCCTTGAAGGGCATCCCTCCCCGGAGGAGATCGCCGCGCTGCTTGCGGAGGCTGGTTATTCAGGCGTGACGGGCATCCAACCCCTGCCCGCCGCCAAGCACGTATTCACCCACCTGATCTGGCGCATGGCTGGCTGGCGGCTGCGGGCAGAGAAGGCTCCTGAGGATATGCTGCTTGCCGACGCAGCCACCCTTGCAAGCCTTGCCTTCCCCAGCGCGCTGCGCATCTATCGGGAAATTGCCGCCGATATGCTCTGCGATGCGGCGAAGCTTGCATCCCCGCCCAGAATATGATAGAATGATTTTCAGGTTCAATTCCCATTTTTATGAATACGAGGTATGCGCCACATGAAAGCGATCATCCACGGCAAAATCGTGCTGCCAAACCGTCTGGCTGATAATTCCGTTCTGCTCTATGACGATAGGATCATTGGCATCGTTCCCGAAAATGAGCTTCCCGCAGATGCGGAGCTGATCGATGCAAGGGGCGGCTATGTCATTCCCGGTCTGGTGGACATGCACATCCACGGCTATCTGGGCGAGGACGCCTCCGACGGCAGCTACGATGGTCTGCGCATCATGGCGGAGGGCATCGCCAAGAACGGCGTGACCAGCTTCCTGCCCACCACCATGACCGTGTCCTACGATGAGCTTCGCGCCGCATTTGCGCAGATTCGCCGCGCCATGGAAGCCTCCAAGGCTCCTGCTTGGCTGGGCGCGCAGGTTTTGGGCGTGAATGCCGAGGGTCCCTTCATCAACCCCTCCAAGAAGGGCGCGCAGGCAGGCGAGAACATCCTTCCCGGCGACGCAGCCTTCCTCAAGGAATATCTGGATATCATCCGCGTATTCACCATCGCCCCGGAGATGCCCGGCAACATGGACTGCATCCGCGAGATGGCGGGCAAATGCCTGATCTCCATGGGGCACACCGGCGCGACCTGCGACGAGGCCGCAGCAGCCATCGACGCGGGCGTGGGTCATGTCACCCACCTCTTCAACGCTCAGACCCCGCTGATGCACCGCGACCCCGGCGTGGTTGGCGCAGCCCTCACCGATGATCGGGTAAGCGTCGAGCTGATCGCCGATACCTTCCATGTGAACGCCCGCCTCTTCCCACTGGTTGCCCGCATGAAGGGGGATAAGCTCGTTCTCATTACCGACTGCACCCGTGCCGGCGGACTGGCAGACGGTCAGTACACCCTCGGCGGCCAGCCTATCTTCGTAAAGGGCATCGAGTGCCGCCTTGCCGATGGCACCATCGCAGGCTCCGTGCTGAAGCTGAACTATGCGGTCTACAACCTGCTGCACAACAGCAGCCTGCCCATCTGGGAGGCCGTGAACGCAGCCAGCCTGAACCCCGCCAAGCGCATCGGCGCGGACGATCGCAAGGGATCGCTTGAACCCGGCAAGGATGCGGACATCGCCATCGTAAACGAGCGCTTCGACGTGCAGACCACCGTCATCGCCGGTCGCAGCGTTTACAGCGTCTGAGCCAGAAAACCACTTTCATTCGGAGGAAGACATATGCAACTGAAGTATCCTGCCCTACTCGATCCCCATTTCCAGCCCATGGAGCTTGTGCTGCGTCAGTATGAGGCGCGAGTGAAGGAGGCTGGCGGTCAGCGGCTCTCCATTGCTCTGGAGCGCCACAACGGCTACTGCGAGGTTTTCTCCTTCGATGTTCTTCGGGACGGCACAGACGACCCGCAGAGCTTCGCCATTGTGGAGCGCTACATCAAGACCCTGCTCTGGGTCTATGGCGGCTGGAAGATATACATCCACGGCTCTCGCCCCATTTACGAATACATCCGTGCCGCCTACACCCGCGAGGGTCTGCGCCGCTTTGACGTGTGGTTCATGGGCGACCGGGTATATGAGCGCGATTTTGAGGTGGTCTATGTGGAAAATGCCGCCGATATGCCCGTGACCCGCCATGCAGCCTCCGCCGTGGGGCGCCACCTGAAGGGCTGCCGCATTGGCTTCGATGCAGGCGGAAGCGACCGCAAGGTAAGCGCCGTGATCGACGGCGAAACCGTGTATTCCGAGGAGATTGTCTGGCATCCCAAGACCCAGTCCGATCCCGAATACCACTTTCAGGGCATCATGGATTCCTTCCGCACCGCAGCATCCAAGCTGCCCCGCGTGGATGGCATCGGCGTAAGCACTGCGGGCGTGACCATCGCCAACCGCATGATGGTCGCCGCGCTGTTTATCAAGGTATCCGACGAGGACTTCGAAAAGCGCGTCAAGAGCATCTATCTCGACGCTGCCAAGGCGCTCGGCGAAAATATCCCCATCGAGGTTGCCAACGATGGCGACGTGACCGCCCTTGCAGGCGCGATGGATCTGAATGAAAATGGCGTGCTCGGCATCGCCATGGGCACCAGCGAGGCCGGCGGCTATGTGGATCCCAACGGCAACATCACCGGCTGGCTCAACGAGCTTGCCTTCGTCCCGGCGGACTTCTACAGCGGCGCGGCTGTGGACGAGTGGAGCGGCGACTATGGC
>CAYWLE010000045.1:0-11138 GCA_964458825.1 uncultured Oscillospiraceae bacterium
ATCTTACCCAGTAGGGCTCCGCCAGCTTGTTGCGGAACATGGGAGCCAGATTCTGGATGGTGATGCCATCCTCCTTGGCGGTGGTGATGCCCTTGCCGCGGCGGGTGACGGCATAGTTGGACAGGTGGGCGCTGTGACCCTCCAGCAGCTCGGTCATTTCGATGCCGAAGGTCTGGGCGCACTTATGAATAAAGGTGAAGGGGAGATCAACGCTGCCGCTTTCATACTGCACGTAGGTCTGCTCATCCAGACCGGTGCTGAGCGCCATTTCGGCGGTGGACATGCCTAGGATCTCGCGCATGTCGCTTATACGCAGCGCGATTTCCTGAAGCTGGGTGAGGGAATTGTTCATGGTGATCCATCCTTCCTGTAGTTGTTTTTTCCGGGGGAGGCGCTTTTGCGCTGCCGGAGCATTTTCCCTTGCAGTTTAGGGGAATGAAAAACCGTCCCAAAGCCGTTGCTTTGAGACGGGTGAAAAACACTCGCGGTACCACTCAAATTGCGATGAAAAAACCACCGCCACTCTTCGGACTCCATCAAGCCCTATGCATTCACGCAGCAATCACGTAGAACCTTACTTAGACCCATGGCTCAAACCATTCCCCGTCGTTCAGGCTCTCAACTCGGAAGCGATAGGTTACTGAAGCCTCTGCTGCCGGACTTGCACCATCCGCCGGCTCTCTGAAAACATCCGCTTCAACCGTCTTCGTCATCGTCTTTTGATGTCATATTCGGTTTTGTTTCGGTCGTTGTGCTGTATCATACCGCAATTTTTCCCGCTTGTCAAGTACAAATTTGGTCATTGGTCAAATTTTTAACGCATGGCTGCCGGGCGGAAGGAAGCCGAGCGCAGGAGACCGCCCCGCAAGGTTTAACATACATTTGAGAAAGTGAGCAGGGCGCATTTACGCGCCCGTGTTACACTGAAAATAAGCAGTTATGAGTGATTTTTGAGAGAAAAGAGATGAGCGCAACATGGATTATACGGACGTGCTGATGCTCTTCGGCGGACTGGCTATGTTCCTCTACGGCATGAACGTAATGGGCGGCGGTCTGGAGAAGTGCGCAGGCAACCAGCTGAAATCCATCCTCACTAGGCTGACCTCCAATCGCCTCAGCGGCTTCCTGCTGGGTCTGGTGGTCACGGCGGTGATCCAGTCCTCCTCGGCAACCACGGTCATGGTGGTTGGCTTTGTCAATTCCGGCATTATGACGCTGTCCCAGTCGGTTTACATCATCATGGGTGCAAATGTGGGCACGGCGGTCACGGCGTGGATACTCTCGCTCACCGGCATCAGCGGCAGCGCTTGGTATATTCAGCTGGTGAAGCCGTCCACCTTTACCCCCATACTGGCGCTGATCGGCATCGTGATATTCATGTTTGCCAAGAAGCAGAAGAAAAAGGATGTCGCATCCATCCTGCTGGGCTTTGCCGTGCTGATGTTCGGCATGGAAATGATGTCCGATTCCGTGGCTCCCCTTGCGGATATGCCCGCCTTCACCAGCCTGCTGACCAAGTTCTCCAACCCCATCCTCGGCGTGCTGGCAGGCACGGTGCTCACGGCGGTGATCCAGTCCTCCTCTGCGTCTGTCGGTATTTTGCAGGCGCTCTCTCTCACCGGCAGCGTGTCCTATGCGGTGTGCATTCCTGTCATCATGGGTCAGAATATCGGCACCTGCATCACGGCGGTGCTCTCCTCTCTCGGCACCAGCAAGGACGCCCGCCGCGCCTCCATGGTTCACCTGTATTTCAACGTCATTGGCATGATCATATGGATGACGGTATTCTATGTGGCGAATGCCATCTATCCCTTCTCCTTCACGGCAAATGCAGCCTCCCCGCTGGGCATTGCCGTGGTGCATACGGCGTTTAAGCTGCTCTCCACGGCGGCGCTGATGCCCTTTGGCAGCCAGCTGGAGCGCCTTGCCTGCCTCACCATCCGCGATGGCCGGGAAAAGGACGAGCTTCCCCTGCTGGACGAGCGCCTCTTCGTCACCCCCTCCGTGGCTCTGGAGCGCACCCACAACGTGCTGCTTGAGATGTCCGAGCTGAGCTTCAACGCCCTCTACATTGCCCTAGACCTGCTGGACGCCTACGACGATGAAAAGGTTGTGGACGTGGTGGACGCCGAGGCTCGGGTGGACGTATACGAGGATAAGATCGGCACCTACTTGATCAAGCTTGCCAGCTGCTCCATGAGCGAGCATGACAGCCGCGAGGTCACCAAGTATCTGCACATCATCGGCGATCTGGAGCGCCTCAGCGACCATGCCGTAAACCTCATGGAATCCGCGCAGGAGATACATGCCAAGCAGCTGGAGTTCGGCGAGAACGTGCTGCACGAGCTGAACACCATCAAGCGCGCCGTGCGGGAGATACTCAGCAATACCCAGTTTGCCCTGCGCTCGGATAACCTTGAAATCGCCTCCCAGGTGGAGCCGCTGGAGCAGGTGATCGATCTGCTGAACAAGACCATCCGCAGCCGCCAGACCAGCCGCCTCAGCCGCGCCGAAACCACCATGGAGATGGGCTTCGTGCTCAACGATATCCTCACCAACCTCGAGCGCGTGTCCGACCACTGCTCCAACATCGCGGTCTGCATCATCGAGATCGCCCACAATAGCTTCGATACCCACGAGTACCTCAACGAGATGAAGGTGGGCAGCGGCGAGTTCCTGCGCCGCTATGACGAGCTCAAGCGGGAGTATGCGCTGGACGAGCCTGCCTGACCCTAGCTTCCTATACCATACAAACCAAAGCCCTCCGCCGTCGATCAATGCCGATGGCGAAGGGCTTTTTCTGTCTGGTTTCCCTATTTGGTTTTCTTATTTGGTTTTCTTATTTGGTTTTCCTGTCTGGTTTCCCTGTATGCGCCTGCCTTCGGCTTAGTCCGCGGGGAAGCTCACGCTGATCTCCGTGCCCTCGCCAAGGGCGCTCCTGAGCTGGATGGTTCCGCCCAGCTGCTGCACTGCATGCTTTACGATGGACAGCCCCAGCCCCGTGCCGCCATAGGCCTTGGAGCGGCTCTTGTCCACCCGAAAGAAGCGCTCGAATATCCGCTCCTGATGCTCCGGCGATATGCCGATGCCGCTGTCGCGCACAAAGGCAGTCACGCGCTCGTTCCTGCGGCGAATCTCCACCCACACCTTGCCGCCCTCGCGGTTGTACTTGACCGCGTTGCTGATGAGGTTGGATAGTATCTCATCCAGCATCTGTCGGCTGGCCGTCAGGCAGGCGCTGCCGCCCAGCACCCGTATCGTCACCTTCTTTGCCGCGGCGGCCGCCTCAAAGCGCTGGGCGATTTCCTGCGCGAGGGGATAGAGGTCGATCTCCTCTCGGTCGCCGTAGAAGGCGCCGCTGTCCAGCTTGGATAGGTGCAGTATGTCCTCCACCAGCCTTATCATGCGGCTGGCTTCCTTGTAAATGCATTCGATCAGCTCCTGCCAATCCTCCCGGGCGGCGATGCCGCTCTTCATGATCTCCGCATAGCCTGCGATGCTGGTCAGCGGGGTCTTTAGCTCGTGGGATACGTTGGCTGTGAACTCCCGCCGGTTCTGCTCGGCAAGGTAGTTGTCGGTGATATCCAGCATGATGGCAACCAGACCGGTATAGTGGCCGCTGTCGTATACGGGGTTTACCAGCAGCCGGTAATAGCGGCCCTCCACCTCCAGCATGCCTTGAGCGCGCAGACCATTGAGCGCCGTGCGAAAGGTGCTTAAAAAGGCTTCGTCGCTGGATAGAGCCATGATGCTCATGCCCTCGGCGTTCTCCGCATGGAAGATGCGCTGGGCGCTGCGGTTGATGCTCAGCACGCCACCCTCGGTGTTGAGCACGATCAGCCCCTCCGCCATGCCGGCGGTGATGGCGTCAAATTCGTTCCGACGGGCGTTGAGCGCCAGTATGTATTCCTGTATGCTGCGGTTCTGGGCGCTCATGCGGTTGAGCAGCGGCTGCAATTCGGGATAGATCCTGCTGTGCTCCGGCGAATCGGGGTTCAGGGCGTTGATGGGCCGCACGATGCCCTTGGTTAGCCATATTGCCATGCAGGCGGCTCCCGCGCAAACCAGCAAAAGCGCCGGCAGGATGAACATCAGCATCTGGCTCAGCAGGCTGACCACGTTGTTTCGCATCTCTGATAACCGCAGATAGCTGCCGTCCTCCAGCCGGAGCGCCGCATAGTAGCTCTGCTGGTTCAGGGTAAGCGATAGCCTCGAAGCCTCGCCATAGCCATCCTGCGCAGCCGCAAGTATCTCCGCTCGATCCATGTGGTTGTCCATTGCCTCGCCGGTCTGGCTGACTGCGCCGGGATAGCCGCTCTCATAGCTCACGCTGCCGTCCGCGCCGATCAGCGTCACCCGCAGCGGAAAGCCCTCCGCCGTCAGCGACCGCAGGTAATCCACCGGATCCTCCTCCCGGCGCATGCTGGTGTTGATCTGGTAGAGGTTTGCCTCCATGCTGTCAAAGGTCTGCTGGGTCAGGAAGCGAAATAGCAGCATCATAATCAGCAGCGTAAAGAGCAGCGCCGTTCCAATGGTGGTCAGCAGGGCGCTGCGCAGTATCTTTTTCCTCAGCTTCAATTTTCATTCTCCTTGGCGCTGAGCCTGTAGCCGCAGCCATATACCGTTTGTATCATCCCGCCGCAGCAGCCAAGCTTGCTGCGCAGGGTGCGGATGTGGGCGTCCAGCGTGTGATCCGCGCCGGTGTATTCCCGGCTCCAAACCGCGTCGATCAGCCTGCCGCGCTCCACCAGCCTGCCTGCATTCTGCATCAGCACCCGCAATAGCTCAAATTCCTTTAATGTCAGTGCCAGCTCCTGCCCGTCTGCACGCGCCACATGGCTGCCTGCATCCAGATGGATGCCGCCCACATCGATCACCTCCGAGGCCTCCTCCCGCACGCAGCGCCGAAGCACGGCCTTCACCCGGGCGATGAACTCCATCATGCCAAAGGGCTTGGCGATGTAGTCGTCCGCGCCCAGCTCCAGCCCGGCCACCACGTCGTCCTCGCCGTCCTTTGCCGTTATCATAATCACCGGCACGCCCATCGTATCCCTGCGGCTCTTCAGCTCCTTGAGTATGCTCAGCCCGCTCTCGCCGGGCAGCATGATATCCAGCAGTATCAGCTCCGCATCCTCCGAGCGCATGCCCTGCCAGAAGGCGATGCCGCTTTCATAGGCGGCGGTCTCAAAGCCGGTCATCTTCAGCGTGTAGACCACGAGGTTGCGTATGCTCCTGTCGTCCTCAACGTAGTAGATCATGGAAGCTCTCCTCCGTTCATCGGCTGTGAAGCCTGCCTGCCAGCTCGGGCAGCATGGCCTCGTAATCCACGCCGTACCAGCGGCGGTCGGGGCAGCGGATGGAGTAGCGTATGCAGTCGCAGGTAAAGTCCGCCGCCAGCCTCGCCGCCTCCTCCACGCCGCGGCCGAGGGTCATAAGCCCGGCAAAGACGGAGGCAAATACGTCCCCGCTCCCGTGGCAGGATATGGGCAGCCGCTCGTGGGGATAGCTGAAGTCCGCCTCGCCGCGGCTGAGCAGACCCGTGCGCCCGTCCTCAAAGCGGCAGGAGGTGGTCAGCACGCTCCGCAGCCTGCCGCGCAGCAGCCTGCCAGCCTGCTCGCCAACCAGATGGGTGGTTTCCGCAGCCTCGCCATAGGGAATGCCCAGCAGGAGGCAGCTCTCCGTCAGGTTGGGCAGTATGATGTCCGCCTCGGCGCATAGCTCTCTTATGCCCTGCACGTAATCCATATCAAAGCCCGTGTAGAGCCGTCCCTGATCGCCAAAGGCAGGGTCGAGTATCACCTGCGTGTCCTCCCGGCGAAAGAGCTCAAGGAAGCGGCGGGTTAGCTCGATCAGCGGCATGGAGCCGAGGTAGCCGATATATATGCTGTCAAAGCGCATATCAAGCTCCCGCCATACCTCCATGATCCTCTGCGCCTCATGGGTGAAATCGTGAAAGGTGAAGCGGTCAAAGGCGGTGTGGGTGGATAAGATCGCCGTGGGCAGCACGCAGGTTTCCACGCCCATCACCGGGATCACCGACATGGCGACCGACAGCGAGCAGCGCCCCACGCAGGATAGATCCTGTATGCTTACAAGACGTTTGGTCATGCTTTCTCTTCCGTTCCGCACGCAGCCAGAGCCGCATGCAAACATTATTCTATGCTATTATACCGCTTATCCGGCGCTGCGTCAAACAGAGCTTGCCCGGCGGAGCATGGCTTTTGTCAAGCTGCGGCGGCACAGCATTTTTTCCCTGTACATTTTTGAGGAAATGGGTATAATGTAAGGTGGAGTTACCAAAGTGAGGGAGAGATAGATGGCAAATGACTTTCGCTCCGCGCGCTTCTGGGCGGCGGAGATCATCGAAAAAGCGCTCTCTGCCCGATCAGAGCAGGGCGCCTGCGCCGTGGACGCCACGCTGGGCAACGGTCATGACGCGCTCTGGCTCTGCTCGCTGGTTGGCGAGCGGGGCAGGGTCTATGGCTTCGATATCCAGATGGAGGCGGTCGAGCGCAGCAGGCAGAGGCTTGCCGAGGCTGGCGTAGAGGGCCGCGCCCAGCTGTTCCTTGACGGGCATCAGAATATGGCGCGCCATATCCCGCCGGAGAGCTGCGACGCCGTGATGTTCAACCTCGGCTGGCTGCCCGGCGCCCAGCATGGCGTGACCACCCGCACCGAAACCACCCTTCAGGCGGCAAACGCCGCGCTCGGCCTCCTTCGGGAGGACGGCGTGATGACCATATGCGTCTATCCCGGCCATGAGGAGGGCGCTCGGGAGCGGGAAGCGCTGCTTGCTTGGGCGCAGGCGCTCGACGAGCGCAGCTGGGATGTGATGCTCCGCTGCTACCTGAACCAGAAAAACCATCCGCCGCTGATGATCGCGGTGAAGAAGAACCGGAGGAAGAACAAATGAAGCTGATCGACGCAGCCAAGAGGAGCTACAAGTGCAACTTTCACACCCATACCACCCGCAGCGACGGCGTGCGCAGCCCGGAGGAAGTGATCCAAACCTACGCCGACCATGGCTATGAGGTGCTGCTGATCTCCGATCACTGGCACAGCTATCCCGTCCAGCGCCACGGCGATATGCTGGTGATGACGGGCACGGAATTTGACTTTGCCTTCCCGGATCAGGCGCTGCACATCGTGGGCGTGTTCCCCAATGAGGCGGCGGCGCAGGGCTTTGACCGCAGCATGAGCCATCAGCAGCTCATCGCCCGCATAAATGCCGTCGGCGGCGCAGCTATCGCGGCGCACCCGGCATGGTCGCTCAATACCCCCGCCTTCCTTCAGACGCTGGAGGGTGTGTGCGGCGCGGAGGTCTACAACAGCTTCTCCGGCGCGCCGTGGAATGCCCCGCGTGCGGATTCCGGCCTCGTGCTGGATCTGGTCGCCACGGCGGGCAGGCTGCTGCCCCAGCTTGCCTCGGACGATAGCCACTTCTATACCGGCGAGCAGTGCATCTCCAGCACCATGGTTCAGGCGGACGAGCAGACCCCAGAGGCGGTGATCGCCGCCCTCATGCGCGGCTCCTTCTATGCCACGCAGGGACCGCAGATCTATTCCGCCGAGATCGACGGCGAATATCTTACCCTCCAGACCTCGCCGGTGGAGCAGTGCTGCTTCATTTCCAATCTGGTATGGGTGGATGATCGCTGCCGCCGCGGCGAGGGCATGACCGAGCATGTATATCGCTTGCAGCGCGGCGAAGGGGAGAGCTACATCCGCTGCGAGCTGACCGACGCTCAGGGCAGGCGCGCATGGCTCAGCCCGGTCAAAATCTGATATCGGAAATTCATCCGTCCCAAATCCAAAATAAAGAATAAGCCTCGCAGCAATAGAGCAAGAGCTGTAAAACAGTATTGCAGCATTGTGCCGAAACCAATGAAGCGGCGCAAAGCCGCATGGAGCTGATCGTGCCGCAGCTGGCACAGCAGTACGGCGTGACCGGGTGACTGAAAGCCGACAACCAAATGGAATGGGTGCGGCAGATGAACGCTTGCAAGGCACTTCTCAGAAGCCATCGTGAAGCTTGAACTGATTTATAATTGACACCGAGACCGCCCGGACGAAAAAAAGTTTGGGCGGTTACAATGTGGCTGGTATAATTCATTTGAAAAAAGCATGGGAAAAATTGTAATTTGCTTATTTCTTATTGTATACGATATTCTTGAAACAATTTTATAAAACGTTGTTTATTGAATATAAGAAATTTATATTCATCTCCGTTCTTCATATGAAAGGTTGCCATCGGAAAAATAACCCATTTCCATGTGAGTTCTGTGATTTCATCAAGCCGTAATACAAGATTTCTATATGCTTTATCCACTGTGAGTTT
Organism: uncultured Oscillospiraceae bacterium; assembly: GCA_964458825.1. Classification (GTDB taxonomy): domain Bacteria; phylum Bacillota; class Clostridia; order Christensenellales; family Aristaeellaceae; genus SFTH01. The sequence goes on from CAYWLE010000045.1 coordinate 8,339, forward strand.
ATTCGTCTTGTAAGTAACCGAAGATTCATCAAGATATAAAGCACCGCCTAATATACCGTTATGGCATAGGCTACACATAAAAAATTTTTTTATATAGATTCTTCCTACAGATTCCAGTTTATAGGGCAGATAAGCAAACGAAAAAATCCTCTCTGGGAATGATTATTCCTATCCGACTATTTCAATAATCCTTTTCCATACCAGAAGGAGCAGCGCCAGCGCTACGATACCGACTCCGCCCCAGACGAGCCTGCCCGTGTTTTCATATTCTATCAGGTCATGCATGGCGGCATCGTGGTTTATGATCTCGATCCCGCCGTCCACCCAAAGCCCTACGATGTGCTGTAACCTGTCGTTGACGCCGAGGTTCACGTATTCGATGAAAACCTTCGTGCCTGCGTATGACTCCAGCACGTCCCATAGCCTGTTGCGCGGCATGCCGTTCAGCACCCCGTAGTCCAGCCTGTCACGGGGCGTTTGCAGCGTGTAGCTTCGCCCGTCAACCACCAGTTCAAGGGCGTGCCTGCTTGACTCGATCTCCTCCAGCCTGCCCCTTATGGCGATGGGCTCGGATGCGTAGCTGTGTATGTAGCTGCTGCTCACAAGAACCAGCCCGAGGGCAAGCAGCACAAGCATGCCCAGCGCCACGCATGTAGCCCGGCGCTGGCTCCGACGCCGCTCCTCAAGTTCTCCCTGTTCCATCCACGCTTCTCCTCACATCGTATAGAGCTGATACAGCCCCCGATACACGCCGTTTTCCCGCGCCATTAGCTCCGCATGGGAGCCCTGCTCCACAATGCCCTCGTCGGTTAGCACCAGTATCTTGCTGGCGCTGCGGATGGTGGTGAGCCGGTGGGCGATGGTGAAGGTCGTCCTGCCGCGCATCAGCTGCTCCAGCGAGCGCTGCACCAGCCGCTCGGATTCGTTGTCCAGCGCGCTGGTCGCCTCGTCGAGGATCAGTATCGGCGGGTTCTTCAGAAATACCCTCGCGATGGATATGCGCTGCTTCTGCCCGCCGGACAGCTTCAACCCATGCTCGCCTACATGGCTGTCGTAGCCGTTTTCCAGCTCGCAGATAAATTCGTGCGCCCCGGCAAGCTTGGCTGCTTGGATAACCTCATCCCGGCTGGCTCCCGGCCTGCCATATTCGATGTTTTCCAGCACCGTGCCGGAGAAGAGGTACACGTCCTGCTGCACCACGCCGATGTGGCTCCGCAGGGATTTCAGCGTGAAGTCCCGCACGTCGTGGCCGTCTATGCGGATCGCGCCGTCGCTCACATCATAAAAGCGGGGAATCAGGCTGCACAGCGTGGTCTTGCCGCTGCCGGATGGCCCCACCAGAGCCACGCTCTCGCCGGGCTGCACCGTCAGGTTGATGTCGGTCAATACATCCTCCTGACCCGCCTCATAGGCAAAGCGCACGTGGTCGAAGCTTATCTCGCCGCGCACCTCGCCAAGCTCCAGCGCAGCCTGCTTTTCCTGTATGCTGGGGGAGATGTGCATTATCTCGTCAAAGCGCTCGAAGCCCGTCATGCCGCGCTGCATCTGCTCCGTAAATTCCACAAAGCGGCGTATGGAGGTCAGCAGCGTCTGTACATAGAGTATGTAAGCCACCAGATCCGACGGACTGATCCTCCCATCCAGCATAAATAGCGCGCCCAGCACTACCACTACGATGTACATCACGCCGTCAAAGAGCCGCGTCACCGAGTGAAAGCCAGCCATGCTGTGATACATGCCCCGCTTGATCTTCAGAAACGCCGCGTTGCGTAGCGAGAATTTCTCCTTCTCCAGATCCTCGTTTGCAAAGGATTTCACTACCCTTATGCCGGATAGGCTGTCCTCCACCTGCGCGTTCAGCTCGCCCAGCTCATGCCGGGAGGCACGGAAGCTCTCCCGCATCCGCTTGGCAAATTTATTGGAAAAATACACCATCAGCGGCAGCACCGCAAATATGATCAGCGTCAGCGGCACGTTTGCCCCGCAGAGGATGATAAACGAGGCAGCCACCTTCACCACCACGATCAGCAGCTCCTCAGGCATGTGGTGGGCAAATTCGGTTATGTCGTTCAGGTCGGAGGTGATCCTGCTCATCAGCTGGCCGATCTTGGCGTTATCATAAAAATCGCTGGACAGCGCCTGATAGTGGCTAAACAGATCCCGCCGCAGGTCGGCCTCGATCTGCGAACCCATGATGTGCCCGATGGACTGCATGTAATAATAGGCGGCGGTGTCGATCACCCGCAGCACCAGATACAGCATGCCCAGCTTTACCACGATGCTCGCCGTCAGCAATGCGCCGCTGCCGCTGGCTGCTCCTGTGATATAGCGCACGATCAGCGGCAGCACCAGATCGCATACCGTCGTCAGCAGCGCGCAGAACAGATCCAGCGCCAGCACCCCAAGGTAGGGTGCAAAGTAGGGGAGCATGCCCCGTATCAGCTGCACGCTATGGGAAAGGCTTCGTTTTTCGATTTTGGCTTCGCTATCTATCCTGTGGCGGCTCACTTGTGCTTACCTCCGTGCTTGAGTCAGTATATACTGCGTTTATATTCCCATATTATATTACTCCCATGTCGAAGCTGTCAACCTTCCTCAGGGGCGCTGCCTTGAGAATCCGCCTTCTCAGGGGCGCTGCTCCTAAGACCCCGGGGGGTCACGCTTAGGGCTCTGCCCTAAGAACCCGCTCAAGGGTGTGACACCCTTGAGAATCCCCACAAGCGACGCTTCGCGCCGCAGAAATACCGCCATTTTCCAAAAGGCTCCCTCGTTCTCGGCTGCCCCGCAATCTCCAATTGCG